>DATEYW010000001.1:0-3138 GCA_035256045.1 Bathyarchaeia archaeon
TCGATGTTACACTGCGCCTGAAATCAAGAAATATCTGGAGGACAATGGATTTGCACTCGCCGGCATGTTCGACTGGGGCACCAAAGGCCTGATAGACTTCAAGCTTCCAGAAAAAGAAACTTTCAGGATTCTGGCAGTGGCAAAACGTGTCTAGGCTCTGAACCACTTGAAGATCAGGTATCTCCCTTTTCCTTTCTCAGATGTAGGGGTTGCGATTATGAACCGTTTTCTTACGGTGGTTGCGAGTCTTCCAGCTTTGACTATTTCTGTGGCGGTAATCATCGACTCCGATTTCTTGACTGACACCATGTAAGGCGCGTGTTCGACTCCAGGACCATGTTTGTACACGGCAAAATCGCATCCAAACTTTATGCCTGGGGTAACAATTAAGCCGTTGTCTCTGAGATCGTGGTAGACCGAGTATTTCTCATCAAATTCCTCGTACAAGTTTTTTGCCATTCTGCGGAGTTTCTTCAGCCCAACCTTACTTTTCCTCGGGCCCTCGTAAACTGCTATTGTTTCGTTTTCTAGCAAGTATAGTCCTTCCATGAGGTCAAGAATGAGCGGCACGTTGAACTCTGGGATTTTCGGCTTTGCAATTCCCAAGGGCTTACCGTAGTATCCTTTCTTGTAGAGCTCTGATCCTTCCGTCGTGTTCCACACGACTAAGAAATTCTCGATCAGTTCTACTCCGATTTTTTTGGGCATCAGCCAGCTCGCCTGTTACATTATGAAGGAAAGAATGCGTACGGCGTCAGCTGCGTCCTCTGCCTTGTCTGCAGAGTCTTCCAAGAGCTGGATAACGTCTCTAAGGAGTATCAGGGCTGGAAGATCCATTTTGATTGTCAGAATCTTAATTTCGAGTTCGCGGTAAATGGCGTCAACCTTTCTTTCAGCGATTTCAACATCTTTGGCTTTTTCCATCGTTTTAGACGCACCGTAATTCAGAACCATCATCGTCTCTCTAAGTTTTAGTACCGTGTCGAAGACAGCCTCTGATAGTTTAAGCAAATCCTTTTTGATCTCCGTTGGAACGTTCCAGCGGTGATTGGTGATTTCGTTCAATCGAAAAGCTATGCCTTCAGAAAAATCGGCCACTTCGCTTGTCAGATTTGTAAATCTAAGAAAGTCTTCTCTGCTGAGCAGGATCGCGCCTATCTCTGCCAGTTCTTGAGACACGAGTCGCCTAGCGTTGTCAACTTGTTCTTCTCCGTTTCTTATTTCATCGAAGAGTTGTCTGGTCTTTTCCTTGTCGTTCTTCATGAAGAATTCAATCATCTGCGGGACTTTTCTGGTCTGGTCCAGAACTCTTCGTAGATGCTCTTGGCAAACATTGAGCGCTCTTCTTTTCACTCGTTCTTCAGTTTCCGCTGGTAGGACCAAACTTTCCCGCCCCAAAAACACGGGTGCGCCTGTTATCCTTAAATGAGTTAGACTCTTAAAAAAGTTAGCGAATGATAATTATCAAACCGACATGCCGAGCTTGTCAAAACTGATTTTGTTTCGGAAGTATTCATGCAACAGTCTGGGAAGGTCGTCGATTTTTGTTCTGACTTGTTTCCACGAGTCACGGTCGCGTATGGTGACGGTGTTGTTTTCAAGAGTATCATAGTCCACAGTGATGCCCAGTTGAACTCCGATTTCGTCTGCGCGAGCATATCTTCGGCCTATTGAACCTGATTCGTCGTATTCCGCCAGAAGTCCTGCGTCAAGCAGCATTCTATGGATGTCCTTCGTTTTCTCGACCAGCCCGTCTTTGTTCATCAGAGGGTAGACCCCTACTTGGACGGGAGCGATGTCTCGAGGAAAACTCATGATTGCTCTGTCTTCTTTCACTTGGTACGCGTACTCCAAAGCTGCGTACAATAGTCTGTCGGACCCGAGACTTGGTTCAACCACGTGGGGAATGAAGTGTCGTCCCCTTTCAACCGTCTTCTTCCGTTGAATGTCAACGTGTTCAGGTGTAATTCGGAATTTTCCAAGCATATAATGCCCGTTCTTTTTTAGAGAAGTCTCCAGTTCTTTCACGTCGGCTTTGGCTAGGAGTTCTGCAACTTTTGCGGCTTCGCCTTTGAAGATCGGTCCAAGTTTGGCCATCACAGGTTTTGCTGTCAACTCTTCTTTCTCGATTGGTTTTTCGTATTCTTTGAAGACTTGCATGTCTGCTCCGCTGTGTTCCATGTGGCTTTTCAGGTCGTAGTCTGATCTGTCAGCGTGTCCGGATACTTCCACCCAACCCCACCTGTCAACGAGAACCTGTTGGTCGAAGGTTTGGTTCGAATAGTGGGCTTTCTCCCAAGGAAATTTCTCTATGAATCGTTGCTTTTCTTCGGGAACTCCTAGTTCGACAAGTAGTCTCTTTGCATACGCCATGAATGCGGCTTGCCATTCCAGTTTAATGAGTCCTCTGCTCAGGGCTTCTTTGACCGTGACTTGAGTGATTTCTTCGGAACCTTTCTGTCTCGTCTCTGTCGTAAGCAAGCGCAGTTGTTCACTTTCGACTTCTTTCATCACGTAGCAGTTGGGTTCTTCGGGGTCGTAGAAGAATTCCAAGTCGGCTATCGTGAATTCGCGTAGTCTTATTAGACCTTGTCTTGGCGAGATTTCATTTCTCAAAGCGTGACCTATCTGCAGAACGCCGAAGGGAAGCTTTTCTCTTGCCAAACCGAAGAAACGATTGAACTCTACAAAAATGCCCTGCGCGGCTTCAGGTCTTCCATAGCCCACTGCTTTTGAGTATGGGCCAATTGTTGTCTTGAACATGGTGAGGAACGTTTCAGGCATGCCAAATGTTCCTCCGCAGTCAGGACATTTGATGCCGTTTTTTTGGATTGCTTCGCCAATTTCTTCAAGGCTCAGCTTCTCAGCATCTGCTTCACTCATTCCGGCAGATTCCTCGAGCAAATGATCTGCTCTGAATCTCCTTCCACATTTCGCACATTCCACCAGAGGTTCTTTGAAGTGTGAAACATGTCCAGACGCTTCCAAAACTTCGGACGGGGTTATTACGGGCGATTCGGTCTCGAGGATTCCGAGTCTGTTCACAAACAGGTCTCGAATCTTTTTTTCGATGTTCTGCTTCAGTCGGGCACCTAATGCACCATAGGTTACGAAACCGCTTACGCCCCCGTAGATTTC
>DATEYW010000002.1:0-2929 GCA_035256045.1 Bathyarchaeia archaeon
AGAAAGGCCTCGTCAATCCCCCATTGTTCAAACTTGTCGGTATATCCGCGCAATATGTTCATGATTTCAGTGCTGACTTCGACGTACAACCCCATGTTCACAGGTAAATAAACGCCCTCAGGGCATAGCTTCCAAGCTCTAGAAATGGGCATGCCTGACTTGACTCCGAATTTCCTTGCTTCATAGTTCGCCGTGCTTACAACGCCTCTGCCTTTACCTTCTCGCGGGTCGGCTCCAACGACGACTGGTTTGCCTTTGTATTCGGGACGCCTATTCTCCTCTACCGCTGTAAAAAAATGATCCATGTCCAGATGGAAAATGATCCTTTTGTTTTCAGCCATGACCGATCATCCTTAGGTTTCGATCAAAGGAGTTCTATTGAAGAATGTTGTCTGGGTTATCAAACATTAGTTTGCATATTCAGGTTCAATATTGCACCTTCATAACCTTTTTTATTCAATTTCAAAGAATAGTGAGTGCGATACGAGAGGGAAACAATTGAAGGACAAGAGCATAACCGTTGACTCAGCTCGGCAAATCGCAGTGGAATATCTGAAGAAACGGAAGAACATCGAAAGAGTCGAGATTGCCGCAGTTGAGCAGAATAGAGACATTTGGGTGATTCGCGGAACCTGTCCGATTGATTTGGAAGGACATCCGTGGGCAGAGAAGTTCGAAGTCATTGTAGACACCAGAGGAAAGGTCAGGACGATGACCTTCGCGCTGCTTTAGACATCAAACGTCGTGCTTTCTTAACTGCGTTTTTCACCCTTTGAAAAGTTATATCCAAATATCTACATTACTTTCCCAAGGAGCACGACAGTGTTTGAAAAAATACTCGTTCCGTTAGACGGCTCAGAACACTCTCAAAGAGCCCTGGAATGTGCTATTCAAATAAGCAAAAGATTTAGTGCTAAAGTGACCCTTCTTCACGTCTACTCTGTTGCCGTTCCTTCGGTTGTCATGCCCGAACCTGCAACGTTGACTACCGCAGGAGTTCCGATCCCCGTTTCAACCGAAGTGTCGAAAATGGTTGAAGGTCTTCGCGACGCAGGCAGAAAGATACTGTCGGACGCAGAACAGTCGGCAAAGTCTGCCGAAGTTGAAACAGAGACGCTGTTGAAAGAGGGAAACGCTGCACAGGAGATAGTCAGGACAGCGAGAGAAGGAGAATACAACCTCATTGTTATAGGTGCGCGGGGGATAAGCAGGATTAGAGAATTGTTCATGGGGAACGTGAGTGAAGGCGTGATAAAAAACGCACCTTGCCCAGTGCTTATAGTCAAATGAAAAGACTGCTTCTTAGGTTTCCAGCGTCAGCCAACACATGCTTATCGAAAGTTATTTCTTTTCATATAAACAAATGGGTTGACTCTAGGCGTGATTTCTGTTGCAGAGGAAAGAAATACTTCGCGAACCAGTGAAGCACATTAAAATCAAGGGCAAACTCACCGTCGATCAGCTCATCAGGCAATTTGGAAATTCAGGGTCATTTGGAGCTGGAAGAGTTGCATCTGCATGCGACATCTACGAAAGGATGCTAAGAGATGACGACTGCACCGTGTTCTTAGCCTTAGCCGGAGCGATGGTTCCTGCCGGTTTACGTACGCTTGTTGCGGATTGCATTAGGAAAAACCTCATCGACGCGGTGGTTACGACTGGCGCGAACATGGTTCACGATGCTGTGGAAGCATTGGGAGGACATCACTACAAGGGACACTGGGCCGTTGATGACAATATGTTGTACAAGAATCATACTTACCGTATTTACGACGTGTTTGTGCCTGAAGAGGATTTCATAAGACTCGACTATGAACTCGTAAAGATCTATGACCAAATCGCCAACGAGTACAAAGGAAAAACGTTGTCGTCGAAAGACTTTGCTTGGGAACTGGGCAAGCGTTTGAAAGACCCGAACTCCATTTTGCGTGCTGCATATGAGACCAAAGCTCCAATCTTCATGCCCGCAGTACGGGACTCGGAGTTCGGTTACATATACTACCTTCACGCATCGCGGAAACAGTTCAAGAACACTTTGGTCGTGGACGCATTCAAAGATGTGCCTGAAATAATAGGCATCTGTAGGGGTGCAGAAAGAAACGGGATGATCGTCATCGGCGGAGGCGTCCCTAGAAACACGATTCAATCGGCGGCGTTGGCTACGAAATCAGGAATAGACTACGCTGTTGTAATCACGATGGACCGCGCAGAAACAGGTGGCCTTTCGGGGTCGACGCTCGAGGAGACCGTCAGCTGGGGAAAACTGAAGGGACAAGCCGACAAAGTCATGGTTATTGGAGACGCAACGATTGTTTTCCCGCTCATGGTCGGCTCCGTCTTGGAGAGACTGGGAAAAAGCTTCGAACGAGCTCGAAACATCAAGTTTGAACCGCTTAACCCTAAAGAGTGAGAGGGTGTATGGTGAAGAAAAAACCGAGTAAACACAAATTCTGCGGGAACTGCACGAGCCACAACGCATACAATTTCCCAGACCAAGTGTTCTGCACAAGGAGGTTTCTGGGAAACGAGAACGCCATAGTCTCAACCTTGTGGTGCTGCGAGCAATGGTACCCAAGTGCGCAGGATTGTCATTGCATTGAAGAAACATTGAAAAAGCAGAAATGATCGGAACAGGACGTTACGCGTTTTCGCATGAAAATGTTTATTTCATAAAACAGGTTTCTAGTTTCTTTGAAGCCCGGTGGTGCAGTGGTCAAACATGGCGGCCTCTGGAGCCGCTGACGAGAGTTCGAATCTCTCCCGGGCTACCACTCTCTAGAGTTTGATTATACTTTCTGCTGAGGGGTTTCGCTCATTTCCCCTCTTTTTCTGTCTTTAGGAGACAATCATCATTGAGTGAGTGCACGGTTGGTCTTGTTTTCAGAAAACATGAAGAGTTTTGGAGATTCGCCTGCGCTAACACGCGCGC
>DATEYW010000003.1:0-3678 GCA_035256045.1 Bathyarchaeia archaeon
ACGAGTCTCGCATGATTCATATTAAACAATTTCGGTATTGCAGTGAAGCTCACAGATTTCTCCGTGGCACGTTCAAATCTCCGAGCTCTCACCCTTTGAAGCATTTCACGATAGAAGCGTTGTTCAATAGCAATTCTTAAACGCACAAATATCCCATTGACAATCTAAGAGGTCAAAACTTGGCGGACGTAAGAACAACAAAGATCGGAGTTTTCAAATGTGGCAACATAGCATCTTCTCCTCTATTCGAGTTTCTTCTCGACGAGTTGGCAGATCGACAAGACATTAAAACGAGAACGGTGACAACCGGCTCAAAGATGTCGCCTGAAGATGTAGAAGAAGCATTGCCTTTGGTTTTTGAGTTCAAACCCGACTTGCTGATCCTCATCTCTCCCAATCCATCGTTGCCTGGACCGACGATGGTCAGAGAACGGTTCTCAAGTAGCGGTTTGCCGAGTGTGATAATATCGGACGCGCCGGGAAAAAGGCTGAAGGCCGACCTTGAAAAGCAAGGTCTGGGCTACATAATCATAACAGGCGATCCGCTCATTGGAGCGAGAAGGGAATTCCTTGACCCGGTGGAAATGGCTCTTTTCAATTCGAACGTCATAAAAGTTCTGGCCATTTCTGGCGTGTACAGAATGATTCATCAGGAAATCGACAAACTCGTTCAATCATTGAAAGCTGAAGCGAAACCGGTTTTGCCTAGAAGAATTATTGATTCAAACACTATTCGAGACCACTCGGATTTCACGAATCCGTACGCTCGGGCGAAAGCAATGGCTGCTTACGAGTTGACTGAGAAAATCGCTGAAATAAACTTCCAGGCATGCTTCATAGAGAAAGAAGCTGATAAATACATACCACTGGTTGCAAGCGCTCACGAAATGGCCCAGGCAGCCGCCAAGCTAGCCGAAGAAGCCAGAGAAATCGAGAAAAGCAACGACACACTGGCAAGACGCTCACATTCTAGGAAGGGAACACTTAAAGTCAAGACGAAGTTGATGTTGCCTCCTACCACGGATGATGCAGCCTGCAAAGAATCGACAAAAGAATAGAACGCATGTCGAGAAGCGATACGTCGGGACGCATAGAAAAGCGGCAGACTAAGACATGTCACCAGAATTTAAGTCCATAAGACCCCCTATCATAACACAGAGATCGACTACGTAGTGATTCAATGCGCAAAAGCCTTAAGATAAGCCTGATCGCCATTTTTGGAGCCCTACACGCCGTCCTCTACCTTCTATCATTTGGACTCTGGCGCAACTGGGCGATCTACATAGAGACAATTGAAGGAATAATTCTAGGCCCACAGGCCGGATTTCTAGCGGCATTCCTGGGCAGTGTGATAGGCAGAACAATAAGATTTGACCCACTGTGGATTTTCGGAATAATAGCCGAACCCATCAGCGTGCTGACAGCAGGGTTCCTATCCAGAGGAAAATGGAAACCAGCGATAATCGCGTACTCAGTAATGCTGCTTGCCTATTTCGCGCATCCATTTGGAAGAATGCTTCCTCTATGGACCATTCTAGACGTCTTACTTGCACTTGTCATCATTTATCCTGCAGCCAGACTCAGCAACGGATTATACAAAACAGGCTTGAATCGTTTGTGAATCTCTCTGATCTTGACCTCATTCGTAACTACAGCAACCGATTCGCTTGTAAGGATCTTCCTGCTGATTCCAGCTGGCCTTTACACCATGTTTTCATACTTCGAAACATTTCCAAATCTTGAGGCAATATTCACGGGTGCCGCATTGCTCTCCTACATAGAAGATGTGTTAGTTATCGTTGTTACTCTGATCGTGGGCGTGCCGTTGATGATCGTTTTGTCAAGAACGAAGTTCTTCCAACAAGAGAAGTAAAGCCAGGATGGATCAAGGTTTCTTCCTCCGCTTAGTAGAGTCTGAATAATGATACAGAAAAGACAACCCTTAAAATCGTATCATCACTAAACATGTGAGATAAGGTGCAAGAATGCCAGAACCGAAGCATAAGATCGCTTTTATTTTTTTGGATACAGACAAACATGCGAGCCCTTTTGACATGCTCTTGACCATGGATCTCTTTCCAGAAGCAGAAATAATCAAGTACGAGGATGTCACTGGAGAAGACGCTGAAAAAATAGTTCATGACGCGATCTTGCCAAGAGGACCAGAAGGCGCCAAGTACACCAAGTTATTCATTAACGGACGCGACTTCAAAAAAGCAAACGAAATCCTCGAAAAAGCCAAACATAGCATGATTCCACCGTTCGAAGTCTCTGTGATAATCGATCCGAGAGGCGCATACACAACCGCGACGGCAGCGGTCGCAAAGACACTCGAACTTTCCGTTGCCAAGCAGTTGGGAACGTTGGAAAACAAAGTTGTAACAATCCTAGCCGGAACAGGTCCTGTCGGACAGACCGCTGCAAGACTTTACGCAAGTGAAAAAGCCGAGGTAATACTGACTTCACGCTCCCTTCAGAAAGCCACTTCTATTGTCACTAGGATAAACGAAGAGTTTGATATTGAAAGAGTCAGAGGCGTGGAAGCTCAGACTGCTGAAGACGTCGGAGAGGCAATAAAGAATGCAGATATCGTTCTGTCAGCAGGAACAGCAGCCACGGAACTCCTACCGTTAGAGGTCCTGAAAAAACACGGCAAGAAATGCCGCATAGTAGCAGACATCAACGCGGTTCCACCTTTCGGCGTCGAAGGATTAGATTCAGACAGCTATGGCAAAGAACTCCTGCCTAACATCTACAGCATAGGCGCGTTAGCCATCAACAAACTAAAGCAAAAAGTTGAAGCGGGGCTCATAATGAAGGCGGTCGAGGAACCGAGAGGAGTCTTCGATTACAGAACCGCTTACGAGATTGCCAAGAAAACGATCGCCAGTCAGAAAGAAGAAGAAAAACAGTTGCAACTGTCTTGAAATGCATTAGAACTTGCTGCCTTAAACCATCGCTTTCCTAATCTTCAACGCTACTTCTTCCAGTTTCTGCCTGTCAGGTCTGATTCTGTATTGACGCCCGAATCTTATGTGAAAACCGTCGCTTTTGAACCGAGGTATGACGTGCAGGTGGACGTGGAAGATCTCTTGAAAAGCCGCTTCGCCGTCTGACAATAGCAGATTAATTCCATCACACTCAACGCCAGATTTCCTTATGCCTTTTGCCACTCGCATAGCGACTTTGAACATTTGCCCTCCGGTCTCTTCATCAAGATCCGACAAAGCTGCCGCATGAGTTTTCGGAATGACAAGAACGTGCCCAGGGTTGACTGGCTGAATATCCATAAAAGCCATCACTTTCTCATCAGAATAAACGATCTCTGCAGGCGCAACTTCCTTCACGATTCGGCAGAAAACACAGGCTTCCATCCTCAAACCATCCAAAGTATTTCGCATGTTCTAAAGGTCAGTCTGCAGACAGCTTCTTGTTGAACCTTTTCAAAGCGTGTTCAACCGCAGTAATCCAGACGCCTAGTTCTCTTTTGTTTTCAACGGCAACGATTTTTCCGCAGTGATCGACCATCATTTCAACAACATTCTTCAACACTATCATCGGTCTTTCAACCACTTTTCCATCATCGTTTCTGCGAGGAACCATGAGCACTTCAGCATCATCGGCCTTGAGAAACGTGTTCTCATCCAGAAAGAAGCCGCTTAAATAGCAACTTTTGAA
>DATEYW010000004.1:0-3594 GCA_035256045.1 Bathyarchaeia archaeon
AAACGCTTTGCGACTCGATGTTCGTAGAAAAACATAAGTCAATGATCAGACTTGCAGCATACAATGGTGTTTGATGGAATTCGATTTCAGCATAGTGTTTCTTGGAACAGGTGGCGGTCGTTTCGTAACGATGACCCAGAAAAGACGAACGGCAGGAATCAGAATTCTCGCCAAAGGTCTGAACCTTCACCTGGACCCAGGACCAGGAGCCCTTATACATTCAATAGAACAGGGATTGAATCCCCAACGACTCAATGCTGTTCTCGTGTCACACTGTCATCCTGACCATTACACAGACGCAGAAATATTGATTGAGGCTATGACGAACGGTATGACGCGCAAGCGAGGCTTGCTTGCCGCACCCAAGAGCGTTTTGGAAGGCAGCAACGTCTGCGATGTCTCAATATCAAAATACCATCAACAAATGGTTGAAAAGAAAGTAGAGGTGGCTCCGGGATTCAAGTTCTCGCTAGATAACATTAGTGTTTTGGCAACAATGGCCAAACATACCGACCCTGACGCCGTGGGGTTTCGGTTTGCCACGGGCTTCGGAGACTTTGCCTACACTAGCGATTCAGAATACTATGAAGACATAGGCAAATTCTACCAAGGCGTACGCCTACTTGTACTGTGCGTGATGCGCCCTTTAGGGAAACCTTGGAAGGGTCATATGTCAACCGATGACGCCGTAAAAATCCTCGACCATGTTCATCCAGAATTAGCTGTCATGACACATCTTGGTATGAGCATGCTTCGCGAGGGACCAGAAAAGCAAGCCAAATTGATTCAAGAGAAAACGGGTGTTACCACCGTGGCGGCAGTGGACGGCATGAATGTACTTTTTGGCTCCAGATTGAATATTCAACCCAAGAAACAGCGAAAAAACGCAAGCAATCTAACGAATTTCTTGTGAAGAATTTTTAACCTATACTTGCGTACTAGGTTCAAGGAAGCAGAAGCCAATGCGCGTCGTGCTTAGGATCGGCGGATCGGTCATCGCGTCACCAATCAATCCTGAATTGATCAAAGAATATGCAGACTTGCTTAAGGACTTGAGAAGGAAAAAGCATGAGCTGGTGGTAGTCGTCGGCGGCGGCGAATTGGCAAGAGATCTCATCGCGGTTGCCAAGAAAGTCGGTCTAGACGAGCCGGCACAAGACCGAATAGCAATTTCGGCTTCCAGGATCTTTGGACAGCTTCTTATGGAGACACTTGGCGAAGCAGGCTGCGGAATGGTACCTGTCACCTTAGAAGAAGCTGCAAAACGGTTGGACGAAGGAAAGATTGTGGTGATGGGCGGACTGAAGCCCGGAATGACAACTGATAGTGTGGCCGCTCTGATCGCTGAAAAGGTTAAAGCTGAACTGGTGTTGAAGGCTACTGACCAAGACGGCGTGTACGACAAAGATCCGAAGAAGCATCCGGACGCCGTGAAGCTTGACCGTTTGAGCTTTGATGATCTGTCGAATGTTTTTGCGGAGGACAAACACAAGGCAGGCATCCATCAAATTCTAGATCCTGAGGCCATAAAAATTCTCATGCGACATCGTGTCAGAGTCGTAGTTTGTAACGGATTCAAGCCTGACAACATCTCCGCTGCGGTCAGCGGCATAAACGTCGGAACGGTCATTGAATAGCCATATTTCGCTTTTGAGGTCCAATATTCTTAAATATCACAGTTGATATCGATGGCGATATCAATAGTGATAAAACGTTAACGTACACCACGGGTGCAGTGAGACAACTCCTCATATTCAGCACTGACTGGGGTCAACTTGCCTTAGACTTCATTTACGGGTATATTCGCTGCAATAGCCGCCACAATCGGAATAGTTCTCTCGTGGAGATTCCTCAGCAAATAGGGAAACAAGAATGCAAAGGAGAGATCAGTTTTCATGGAGTCAATAGTTGAAGCCGTGAACTTGAAGAAAACTTACATGCTCGGAAAAGTTCCAGTCGAAGCACTGCGAGGAGTGAATCTGAAGGTTGACAGTGGGGATTTCCTTGCGATTCTAGGGCCGTCTGGAAGTGGCAAATCCACGTTGCTGAACCTCATTGGAGCCTTAGATAAACCAACAGAAGGAAAAATGAAGATCGAGGGCGTCGACATTTCAACGCTTAATGACAATCAGCTGACTGATCTCAGACGTCGAGTTGGGTTTGTATTCCAGTTCTTTAACCTCATCCCCCGTTTTTCAGCCCGAGAGAACGTTGAATTGTCCCTGTCTATAGCCGACATGAACAGATCTGAGAGGAGAAAGAGAGCAGAATCGTTGCTGGAAACCGTGGGCTTGAAGGAACGAATGAATCACAAACCTGCAGAGTTGAGTGGTGGAGAGCAACAACGCGTAGCCATCGCCAGAGCGCTCGCAAATAACCCTCGATTTCTATTGATGGATGAACCGACAGGAAACATAGACTCTAAGACCGCGAATGAGATTTTGGGACTGATCAGAGGGCTGAACGAAGAGAAAGGTGTGACAGCGATTATGGTTACTCATGACCAACGCTTGGCAGCTCAGTCAAAAAGAACAGTGTTGATGCTGGACGGATTAATTGTCCAGGAGACGGTGAATTGAGATGAAGGCTCAGGATATTCTTTCATATTCTTTCAGCGCCATAAGATTGAGAAAGCTTCGGGCAGGGTTGACTACTTTAGGCGTCGTAATTGGCATTGCCGCAATTGTAGCTCTCCTGTCAATCAGTCAGGGTTTACAAACCACCATAACCAGACAACTTGAAAGAGGATTCGCGACTGACACTTTGATAGTGACTTCAGGCAGCGGAGGCGGCGGTTTCGGAGGAGGCTTCGGAGGTGGCGTAGATTCTGGTTTTGCGTTGCTTGTTAACGATACTCAGACCATCAATGCGTTGCCAAACGTGGACACGTCCATAGCCGTGATCCAAAGAGTAGTCAACGTAACGGTAGGAGGAACGAACAGAATAGCCACGGTTGAGGGAGTTGATTTCACAGAGTATCGCTACGTTTACGGGGACACCTTTGCCGTCGACAGAGGAACATTACAGCCAAACCCTCAGAATGACACTGTCGTTCTTGGAAGACGAATAATCGATCCTCGACTGAACGGAACAATGCTTGCTGATGTGAACGATCCGATTGGCATTCTCTTGATCAACGCAACGACGCGACCACCCACAATCATTACGGTCCAGAGGAACATTACGGCGTTGCTGAAGCAGATCGGTTCTTTCGGTGTCGGAGGTCCTTCTGATTCGAGTGTTTACATTCCGTTAACTGAGGCTCAAGCGTTGTTCAATACGAATGAATGTGACATGATAATCGTGAAGTTGAAAAGCAGTGATCAAGCAGTCATCGACAACGCAAGTAAAGCAATAAAGGATGCCTTCAGCGGCGAAGTATCTGCAATTTCCGCGACAGCCGTTCTGAGCATCATTTCAAGCATTTTCTCCGTTATCGAACTTTTCTTGGGGGGAATCGCTGCAATTTCGCTCATCGTAGCCGGTGTAGGTATAATGAACATTATGATAGTGTCGCTGATGGAACGCACGAGAGAAATAGGGATTCTGAAAGCGTTAGGCGCGAAAGGCCGAACTGTCCTCTTGATATTTCTG
>DATEYW010000005.1:0-5284 GCA_035256045.1 Bathyarchaeia archaeon
TAGCATGATTGAGTGAGAGGTACAACTGCTGAATTGTGCTTGAGAGGTGACTTGCCACGTCTTGCAAGGCAAGATTTCTTCGCGAATCTACCCATGTAGTCATGAGCCAGTTTGCGGTTAATGGAAAGAGGAAGATCTGCAGCACTAGAACTGGAACCATAATCATATACTCGATTGTGACGTGTACCATTGTTCTCTCTCCATGTGTCAGCTAGCCTTGCAGTCCGAGTGACACGACCACCTCACTTGTGTAAAACTCTAGGATGGAACCGTCAGGAACTTGGATTTCCTCTTCTTGATTTTGGAAACGGAAGAACTGGTCATTGAAACCTTGGCCGCTTTTCGGAAAGTCGACGCGAATCTTGATTGTGTTTACATCCCCGCTCATGGCAGCACTTACCGTGGTTCCTTGAAGAGTAATGGTTTGTGAGAGACGAGGATGGTTGCCGGGTTGAAGAAGGGGGAGGTAAAAGTTGTAATAGTTACGTGTAGTGTTTGCCGTCGATATTGTTGAGTTCAACATTCTTATCGACGGAGCGACTACTATTCTTATGTAGTTGCCGTCGTTCATGGGAACCACTTCGATCACGAAAACGCTGCTGACTGGTGCTGAGGTTCCTTGCTGGAGGAAGGAAGTGCTAGCGGGGAATATTCTTTGGTAGTAGTCATTTCCGAGGTTGTACTTGTTTGTCGGCATGTTGAAGAAGATTGCCCCAGTTGTGTAGCTCCAGACTGGTGAACCGTTTACGAAAATAGTGTAGTTCAAAGCCGGAGCTTCAAAGTTCACCTGTCCAAAAGTACTTGCATATCGGATCGTCTGTGTTCGCCCGATCGTCCATGACACGTCGTCGAGCTGTAATCCAGTTGTTTGCATGAATTGTTTTGCAGCACTGAATTCGTTTTCAGCTATGCGTTGCTGCAGGTAGTTGTTCGCAAAAGAAACGGTTACTAGCAACATCACGACCACGGCGCTGGTGATGATCGCTGTAGAAATGGCAGGGCTGACTGCTCTTTTGTCTTTTCTTAACCTGTGCAGCAGTCCCTTTGCTGTTGTGATCTTCATTCCTCCGCTACTACAGCTTTACGAACATGGGCACCAGCTTGGCAGTGACGACGGTTATGATCACCAGAATTGAAGCATGTTTGAAGCCTGCGCCTATAGATTCTTCGCTGATCTTGCCGGCGACTATGCCTATCATGTAGCTATGGAAAATACATGACAGATTGAATATCGCTTTGACTCCTTCCATCGCTGGATTTGCTTGGCCTTCTAGTCCCCCAAGTCCGATAGTACCTGTTGTGAACCCCAGCATCATTGTTGTTGTCGCCACAAGAAGCAGAGCAGCGAAATAGGGCATTATTACATATGGGCGCACAGCCATTCTCTTTTCTTTTTCAACTTCGTGAGTTAAGTTGTTGAATCTAGCTAGTGACTCTATCATCGCGATTGTCCCTCCACCCACGTCCACAGTTTCAACGAGCAGAAACATGACTATCTGCGTCATCCAGCTCTTCGTTCTCTTGATGAAGTCCATGATGACTTTTCTAACAGGGATTCCCCACGAGATCTCTGCGCTTATTTTGCGAAGTTCTCTTGAGAAAGTCCCGTACTCACGGCGCGAAAGGCTTTCAATACATTTCTCTGGCGAGAGTCCAGTTTTCCTGACCTCAGTCAAGTCTCTTAGGAAACTGTTCACTCCCTGTTCAGTTTGAGTTCTCTGGCTTTGATACTTGTGGTAGACGACAGCTGCTGGTGCGGTGGCTACGAAGAGCGCTATTGCCAGCGCTACAGGTAAATCGATAATCGGTCCGAACAGGTTGAAGACGTACATTATTGCGAAGAATGATATTCCCACAACACCGCTGATTGCGAAAACTTTGTAGGGGCGCATGTCCGTGACAGGTGTCTTGGGCTGCATGCTATGTGCCAGATAGATGAACATCATTGAGAGCATCGGGCTCAGCAGAAAAGTGTACAGGATTATTCCTGAGGTTGAACCTCCCCCGGCACTTCCAGTTCCTGAGACACCGATGTTTTCCACGCTGAACATGATGTAGAAACAAAGCGACATCATCACGTTTACGATGATAAAGGTTTCCAACAGCATGCCGAGTCTTTCAGCCGCTGCTTTGACCCGCAGTGCCCTGGCTTTGAAGATGTCTTCAGCCTTCCTTTCAAGGAAGTGACCGATATCTCCGCCGATTATAACCGTCGAGGCGTATCCCGAAAGAAAATCCTTAAAGATATCGAGAGGATTTTTCTTTGCAGCCTGTTCAATTGCTGTTAATGGGTCTATCCCGAAGATCTCAACGTCTTTGATTATTTCTCTGGCTTCACTTTTCATTCCTGGAAGCAGGTCGACTTCCGCGAGTCTTTTGAAGCTTGAATATGGCGCTATGCCTCCTGAGGCCATAACGCTAATGTAAGATGCTGCAAATGGCATCTCCCTTTCCAGATTTGTTGATCTGTCGCTGGCCTTGGATATGGGGACCAGGAGAAACCCGATCATTACGTAGACTGGCACTGGAATGAGGAAGATTATCGGCATGAAACCGTACAGTAGTACGATGATTATTGATGCAATTGAAATCGGTATAGTCAAAACTGCGGTGAAAAACATTAGAGATATGTATGTTTCCGGATAGATTTTGATCTTTGCCCGTTCAAGGTAATCTCTAAACTGACCAACGCGTCTGAGAACGCCCGGTGCTGTTTTCCCGAAGAGACGGAAAGACCATGCCTCAAATGTTTCCAGAAACGGCAATTGGTTTGACCTCCTCTCCGGCTAGAATCTTTTCGTAGATTTGCTTTGGCCTTGCGTAATACTCTGCGATTATTGCTGCGACATCCTTGTAGCTTCTTATATTGTGTTCGCGCATCCAATGGAGTATCGATTTGCGTTTTTCGATCTCTGCGATTAGATCTTTCTTGGTCAGGCCCATTCTTTCGGAAATGGCTGAAAGCATCATGCTTTTGTCCATCGTTTGTATTTGCTCGTCTTTGGTTGGGTTCCACTTGAAAATCGGTCTGTAGTCTTCGAACTCTGCGATTTCATTGACGTTCATGACGCGTCTGTATGCTTTTCTCTCATTGTTTTTGACAAGGTGAACTCTTTGAATCGATAGTATGATGTTCATCAAAGGTACATATGCTGGTGAGATGTCCATTGGTTTCTGTGTGAGCCTTTTCAATGCTGAGTCTAGGTTTTCAGCGTGCATGGTGCACATGCCTCCGTGTCCTGTGGCTAGAGCTTGGAATAGTACGTAGGCTTCTTGTCCTCTGACCTCACCCACGATGAGGATGTCGGGTCTATGTCTCATTGAGGTTTTTACTAGATCGAAAAGTGCTACTTCGCCTGTGCTGTCTCCGCCCAGTCCATAGCTTTGTCTTGCGATCAATGATACCCAGTTGTCATGAGGTAGGTTGAGTTCTGCCGTTTCTTCTATCGTGATGATTTTGCTGCCTGGCTTGATTAGGCAAGCCAAAGCGTTTAGTGCTGTGGTCTTTCCAGCGGCTGTTCCTCCCAAAACCATGATGGATGTTCTGTGCTCGAGACACTGCCAGAAATACGCTGCCATCTCTTCTGAAAATGTGCCTATGTTGATCAGGTCTATTATTGAATAGGGGTCTTCTCTGAATTTTCTGATGGTGAATGCGGTTCCGAAGGGAGTGACTTCGCGTCTGTAGCAGACGGCGAGTCTGTGTTTGCCGGGTAGCGAGGCATCGACAATGGGGAAGGCTGAGCTGACGTGTTTTCCTGCCATGTGAACGAGTTTGACAACCATGTTGTCAAGTTCTTCGTCTGTCTGAAACTGTATGTTCGATTCTAGGCTTTCGTAGTTTCTGTGCCATATGTAGACGGGTCTTGTTACACCGTCACAGGAAATATCTTCGATGTTGGGGTCTCTCATTAAAGGGTCAATTTGTCCGAATCCAACTAAGTCTCTTTCAGCGTGATAGAGAATCTTGTACCATGAGACGTCTGGAAGCCAGCCTAGGCTGATTCTGTATTTGTCGACGATTTTTTTGGCTTCGTCTGCGAAAAATCTTCTTGGGTCCTTGATTTCTTCTTTGGGAGATTCGATCTCTGCCAAGAGTATTTCCAGAATGCGCGTGTAGACGCTTCTTTCTAGGGGATCAAGCTGCAGTTCATCTAGAATGTATTTGAATTCGCCGGTTTTGGGGTTTTGTGCGATGGCTACATGTGCGAACGGTTCGTAGAGTGGGTACTTCTCCATTATTTTGAATCCTCTGGGAAGAGGTTTCGGGAGTGGAGACGGAGCAGGTGCTTGCTCTTGCTTCTTGAAGTTAAGTCTAATCTTTACGGTCTTGAGTTTTGCAAGTTTTCCTTTGAGTCGCAACTGTGTCATTGTTGTTCTCCTGTCCACTTAGTGTGAGTTCAATCGGTCTATTAAATATTACGTCTCACGAGACCTTACTCTGAGCTCTGTTCTTCATCGGTAGAGACAACCATCACTTTCATCCTTATCAGGACAATCAACAATACTGTCACTGCAATCGGGATCACTATCATCAGTATTAGCAACCATGGGAATCCGCCTTCTGCTGGCACAGCATTGAGCACAATTTCAGCTTCTTTGTCTTCGTATCCGATCCTTGTTGCCGTTACTGTCAAGTTGATCGTAGTGGCAGAAGTGTCAGGTATCTTGGCGAGGAACGTGCACATTCCCTTGGAGTCTGTGATGTTGGTGATTTGCTCTCCGTTTTTGAATGAAATTGTAACGACGGCGGCCTCTGTTGCAGTGAGGTCTTCTTTGCAGGTAACGTAGATTGTGATGGTTTCAGTTCGGCCTGATTGGACCGTTGATGGGTTCACGGAAATCGAGAACGTCCTAGGTTTGACCGTTATTTCGAGTTCGTCTGTGTTCTCAATGTATCCTGTCTTAATGGCGACTACAGAAATGTTCACATTTGTTTCTTGATTGATTTCAGGAGCCGTGAAGGCGAAAGTGACATTACCATTCTTGTCTGTGACTCCTAATGCTGGCTCAAATTTCCCATTCGCAGATGATGTAGTCACGTTTGCGTTTTCAATTGGATTGCCGTTGTATCCAACGTTGACAGTGACGTTAATTTTTCCTCCTGAGTTGGTAGTCAACGCATCTGGAATGATCTGTACGTCTAAAGTCTTCGGATACACAGGCAAAATGATTTGGCTTTGGGCTTCGACGAAACCGTCCTTAAATGCTCTGACTGTGATGGTCACGTTTGTCCCTTCGAGCACGACAGTTTGTGGAGCTGTGAACGCGAATCTTGCTGTCC
>DATEYW010000006.1:0-4244 GCA_035256045.1 Bathyarchaeia archaeon
TCTTTGCATTTACCGCAACCTCTGCAAAGATCCTCAGTTACACCAGCAGTAATAGCCTCTGACCGCACGTGGCCGAGAGCCATCGGAATAGCTGCTGAAGATGCGGCTGCATAAGCTTGGATTATGCTTTCATCCACAGCTTTCGGGCTGTGAGCTGTTCCACAAACGTATATCCCATCTGTCGCAAAGTCCACAGGTTTCAGCTTGATGTGAGCCTCAAGGAAGAATTCGTCAGCACCGAGAGGCACTTTAAGAAGCGGAGATAAGGATTTACCAGCTTCATGTTGAATTAGAGGTGTAGACAGCACGACTAGGTCGCAGTCTAATGGAATTTCTTTTCCGATAAGGGTATTGTAAACATTGACCTTAAGCCGTCCATCAGGTTCAACGTTGACCGCGGGGGGTTTTTCAGGCAGATAGTTGAGGAACTTCACATTCTTTTCTTGCGCTCTCAAATAATAAGTCTCATATTCTCTGCCATAAGCTTGGAGTTGACGATATAGAATGTAAACGTCAGTATCCGGTTTTGACTCTTTGATTAGAAGAGCGTTTTTCAAAGCGACCGCGCAACAGATTCTTGAACAGTATTCCCTTCCCCCTGGTTCCTCCATCGCTCCAACACATTGAATCATAACAACCTTGTTCACATTCTCAGGAAGCCCTTTTTTGAGAAGCTGTTCTAATTCAAGTTGCGTTACCACGTTTTTCTTTTCGCCATAACTGTGTGTTCCTGTTGGCTTGAATTCTTCTGCACCAGTTGCCACGATGATGGTCCCGACGTTAAGTGCAATCTCGTCTTTTCCGTCTTTTAACGCTGTAACTTCAAAGTTGCCAATGTAGCCTTTGACATCCTTGATAATCGTTGAAGTGTACAAATCAATGTTATTATTGGCTTTTACAGCTCTAACGACTGAATCTAAGAAACTTGAGGCATCTTCATCAGTAGGATACAGCTTGTGAAGTTTTTGTAACATGCCGCCGACTTCGGGCTCCTTTTCGGCAAGATAAACTTTGAACCCTTGATGTGCCAAACATAGAGCGGCTTCCATGCCTGAGATGCCTGCGCCGATAACTAGGGATGTAGGAGTCACGTTGACTTCTGTCTCTTCTTGCGGTTCGAGTAGACGCGCCTTAGCAACGGCCATTCGCACAATGTCCTTGGCTTTCTTTGTCGCTTTCTTGGCTTCCTTCATATGAACCCAAGAGCAGTGCTCTCGAATGTTTGCCATCTCGAAAAGATATTTGTTAAGTCCAGCTTCTTCGCAGGTCTCCCTGAAAAGAGGTTCGTGAGTTCTGGGAGTGCAGGACGCTACAACGACTCTATTGAGCCCATGCTCTTTTATTGCCTCAGTGATTTTTCGTGTTCCCTCAGAAGAGCAAGTATAAAGATTACTCTCAGCATACGCCACTCCAGGCAGAGTTTTGGCGTATTTCACAACCTTGGGAACGTCAACTACTCCACCGATATTAATGCCGCAGTGGCAGATGAAAACACCAATTCTTGGCTTTTCTTTTAGATCATTTTCTCCACTCATCGTGTCGCCTCCAAGGAACATGTTCGAGTAATAAACTCAGCGGCTCTGGCCGCTGCCCCTTTCGCTTGCGCAATTGAATCTGGAATGTCTTTGGGACCTTGACAACAACCGCATACGAAGATGCCAGGTGATGTGGCGTCAAGAGGTGTTTGAAGCTGGTTCTGAACTTCGAAGAACCCGTACTCATCCACTTTTACGCCTAGAGTCTCTGCTAACTTCCGGTTGCCTTGAGGTGGAACCAGTCCTGTACACAAAATAACAAGGTCCGCCTGAAGAGTGTTCATTTCACCGGTTAGCGTGTCCTCATATTTGATCAAAAGGTCTTTTGTCTTCGGGTCCTCTCTTAGTTCCGACGGTTTGGCACGGAAGTATTTTACGCCCCACTCTTTTTCAGCCCGATTTGCAAATTCCCGAAAGCCCTTCCCGAAGGCTCTTATGTCGGTGTAAAAAATGTAAACTTCGGACTCTCGCTCATGTTCTTTAATCAATGCCGCTTCTTTCGTGGCGTACATGCAGCAGACGCTTGAGCAATATGGATAGTCGCCTTTTAGACTTCTGGAACCCACACACTGAATGAACGCTATCTTGCGCGGTTTCTTTTTGTCAGAAGACCTGAGAAGGTGCCCATTTGTGGGACCAGATGCAGAAAGTAGTCGCTCGAGATCCATGGAATTCAAAACATTTTGGTATTTTCCATAGCCGTACTCCTTTATTCCAGAAGGATCAAAAGGATCAAAGCCTGTTGCAAGTATTATTGCTCCAACGTCAACTTCAATGACTTCTTCTTTTTGATCATGCACCAGTGCCTTGGGTTCGCATGCTTTCTCGCATTCTAGACACTCAGAACAGCCCCCGCAATTCAAACATCTCTCAGCTTCCCGTAAAGCCATTTCTTCTGTGAAGCCAGTCTCAACCTCTCCAAAGCTGCCAATCCTTTTCTCAACTGGAAGAAGGGGCATAGCCTGTCGCGCTCTCGTTTCAACACCCTCTTTGGAAACTTCCTCCACAAGTTTGACTTCTTTTTCTCTTCCAGCTCTTAGGTCCTGACCCCTCAAGTAACGGTCAATTGAAACAGCAGCTCGCTTACCAGCAGCTATCGCATCAACCACGGTCGCAGGTCCTGATACCGCATCTCCACCAGCAAAAATGCCTGGCCAACAGGTTTCTAAAGTAACAGGTTCACAGTCGATCGTTTGTCTTTTGGTAATCTTGCCGCCCTCGGGCAGAAATGAAAGGTCAGGTGCTTCACCAATAGCCGGTATTACGGTGTCAATATTTATGATGAATTCTGATCCGTCAATCGGAATTGGACGACGTCTCCCAGTCTCATCAGGTTCTCCTAACTCCATTCGAATACACTCAAGAGCAATAACCTTGCCATTCTCGCCCAAAATTCTCTTAGGCGACACCAAAAACTGGAATTCTATGCCCTCCCGCTCAGCCTCCTTTACCTCCGCTGAAAATGCAGGCATTTCCTCCCTAGACCTGCGATACAAAATACTAACTTTCTCAGCACCACGACGCAAAGCGGTTCTCGCAGCGTCTATTGCCACGTTTCCTCCACCAATTACTGCAACTTTACTCTCAAGCTCAACCTTTTTTCCCGAGTTCACATCCCTCAAAAAGTCTAAAGCATGGATTACACCTTTCAGGTCTTCGCCGTCAATTTTTAATTTCCAGCTTTCTTGTGCTCCAACAGCAATCAAGATTGCCCTGTAACCCTTCGCCCAAAGCTGTTCTATTGTCAAATCTTTACCAATCATGACGCCTGTTTGGATATCAATTCCCGAATCCCTTAAGCGCTTGATTTCGATTTCAAGCAAATTTTTAGGCAAGCGATACTCAGGAATGCCAACCTTCAGCATACCGCCAACATCATCTTGCGATTCAAAAACAGTTACGGGGTACCCTTTCTTAACAAGTTCGTAAGCAGCCACAAGACCAGTTGGACCAGAACCCACTACAGCAATCTTTTCTTCATACTTCTTTGCGGCGGGCTCCACTTTTTCCTCCTTTCCATGTTCAAGTTCCCAATCGGTCACAAAGCGCTTCAGAGCATTAACTGCCACAGGCGCATCAAGTTTGCCACGTTCACAATTGGTTTCGCAAGGATGAAAACATATTCGACCACAAACGATTGGCAGAGGATTATCTCTTCTTATAAGCTCTAAAGCCTCTTTGTACTTTCCTTCTCTCACAAGGGCGACATAACCTTGAACGTTTACTCCCGCTGGACAGGCTGCCCGACATTGCGGTGTTCCTCTCTTGTCAACCACAAATACATTCGGAACAGCCTGCGGGAAAGGTCTGTAAATTGCCTTTCTCGTACCTAAGCCCATATCAAACTCTCTGGGAGATTTAACGGTGCAGACTTCGGTACATTCGCCGCAGCCCGTACATTTTTCTGGGTCAACAAACCGAGGCTTCTTCAAAATTTTGACGTTGAAATTACCTGGTTCGCCTGTTACCTCCTTCAATTCAGAATAGGTAAGCAGTGTGATGTTTTCGCGGCGATTAACATCCATCATTTTCGGAGCCAGAATGCAAATAGAGCAGTCCATTGTAGGAAAGGTTTTGTCAAGCTGGGACATTCTTCCCCCTATGCTAGGAGTTTTTTCCACAAGGTAGACTCGGAAACCGCGATCTGCTAAGTCTAAGGAAGCCTGCATTCCAGCTACTCCGCCACCAATTACAAGTACACTAGCGCCT
>DATEYW010000007.1:0-9116 GCA_035256045.1 Bathyarchaeia archaeon
AAAGATGGGTTTGATGGAACCGGGGTGTACGCTGGAAGGTTTCGACCGACCAGCTCAGCCCGCGGTCTCCAACCGCCTAAGGTATTGGACCCTTGGTGGTGTCTGGACGATATATTCGGCGAACTTCAAGCGCGCAGGAAAGCTAAGTCTATGCATGGTGTCAAAGCAACACTCTTTTATTTTTGAAGCAATTGGTTTTTGTAGGCGTCACATTTCAGTCTGTGTGATGAAGTTTGAACCTGCTTTCGAAGTTTGATCCTTGGGAATCCGTTTTGTGCACCTGTCCTCCCAAATTGACGCTTAACCCTTACACTGGCTGCGATCATGGATGTCTGTACTGTTATGCTTCAAGCTACGTCAGGAATTTTGCTGATTGCAGACCGAAGAAGGAGCTAATCGCGCGTCTGAAGCGTGAGGCGGGTGTGTTGAACGGTGAGATTGTGACGGTGTCCAATTCGTCTGACCCTTACCCAAACGTAGAAGCGGCAACAGGTTTGACACGAAGTTGCTTGGAGATACTGTCTAGAAGCAATTGCAGACTGCAGATTGTCTCAAAGTCCAATCTTGTCGCTAGGGACATTGACCTGCTGAGGAGAGTTCAGTCAATGGTCGCCATAACCATAACGACGGATGACGATGACCTCGCCAAGGTAATTGAACCACATGCCCCTCCCCCGTCAGCACGATTGAAAGCCGTTGAAAAACTGGTTCAGAACGGTTTGCCAGTAGCCGTAAGAGTAGATCCTATTATTCCTTTTGTGAACGACAGTCCTGAGACGCTTGTCAGAAGAGTTGCCTCTTTGGGCGTCAGGCATGTTACGAGTTCGACGTACAAGGTAAGAACGGACAACTGGAAAAGGCTCAGCGCGCTATTGCCCACTGTTACGGATAGGTTGAAGTCGCTCTACTTCGACCCAGGCAATCGGATGCACGGGTACTATTACTTGCAGCACGATCTTCGTTCCCAACTCATGAAGCACATTCGTACACTGGTTATCAAGAATGGCATGAGGTTCGGGACATGTAGAGAAGGATTGAGCGAGCTGAATACCGGCATCTGTGATGGTTCTTGGATGTTCAGAAACTAGATTTGACTCCTCAGGAATGATCATGTCGAACCTTTTCTGATGAAAAAATACGCTTAAATAGTTCGAAGAGAAGCTCGTTCTTCATGAAATCCAAAAAACTGAAGGTATCCGTGTTTCTCTTTCTCATTTTCATAGCTGGAATGATAGCCTACAGCAAGATATACGGACCGGCCACTCGGACCACAGTAGGCGTAATCAATACAGCTCCAACGAACTCGACCTACAGTTCCAGTAGTATCCCAGTGATGTTGACAGCCAATGTCACTGGAGGAACATTAGATAAGATTTGGTATAATTGCAAAAACGGAACATCATGGATTTACGCTTCAAACCAAACCTACACTGTCAGCACCTACATGACAAACTTCGTTAACGGCACGCAGTACATTTTCTATGCTTGGGCAAACGCCACTGACGGAACAGTTGATCAATTTACCAACATGTTTTCTATAGCACGCACACCGACCAGAATCATGCTTGCAACCAGCATGGGCAACATCACAATTGAACTGTTCGATGATATGCCGATTACGTCGAACAACTTCAAGAACCTCACGCAATTCGGAATCTATGATGGAACTCTTTTTCACAGAGTAGCCCAGAGTCCTGCTGTGATTCAGGGGGGAGATGCCAGCTCGAAGGGAATTGTCGTCCCCACTATTTCTGACGAGCTTCCGAACAAACACAGCAACGTCAGAGCGTCGGTTGCGATGGCGAAGACGAGTTCGCCTAACTCTGCTACCAGCCAGTTTTACGTCAACGTGAATGACAATTTGTATCTCGACAGCAATTATTCTGTTTTCGGAGCTGTGACTGCTGGAATGGACGTTGTGGACGCGATTTTTCAAGTTGCCACCGATGCAAATGAAAAGCCCCTAGAAAACGTTACAATAACGAGAGCGCTGATACTTTCCTGAAATTTCTTCAGTTGAGACAGCCGCAAGAGCCCTCTTTCATCGTTCTATTTTCAGCCAAGATTGCAGTTTTTGTGGGGCATCGTTTTTTTCGCCGTTAGATGCAGACAATTCTTGGATGCGAAGAACTCAAATTGCCTTTCATTGTTTGAACAATTGTGGCAAACGATACTTTGAACAGTCTTTTCTTGACATAACAAATAAAAAGTCCTTATCGTCTGAAATGCTGTGATGCTAACCAACTGTGCAATCACATTGTGGAAGGGCAGCAGAAGGGACAAGCTGGTTCTAATATCGGATATGTTGCAACATGCGGCAAAGGGCGTTTACAAGACCGAATTGATGTATAAAGTCGGCCTCAGTTCTGCTCAGCTCGAAAAATACATCCCAGAACTCGTTCGATCTGAACTACTTGAGATCCAGAACCATCGCAGCAAGCCAGTGTACAGAACAACCGGCAAAGGAAAGAACTTTCTGGATATCTTTGATAGACTCGTAAAGATGTTAGATTGATCGCGCCACTTAAAGTTCCTTAGATTTGAGTTACCCCTGTTTCAAGGTTTTTCCCATGCTTCCTCTTTGATGTTCGATTGGAATTAGCGCGCGCGAACGCTGCGACAAGAATTATTTGCTGAAACCTGACTATGTAACGATGGGGGTCTGGGCGTGAAGACACTGAGAATTTCTGATGGAGCTCCTGTGCAAGCGTTGTTCTTAGACTATGATGGGACAATAAGTCCTCTAAGTGTTCTCAGATCTGAATCAAAGGTGTCTTCAGAGAACATGGCGGTTCTTTACCAGATCAGCCGTCAAATACCTGTCGCTGTAATAACTACTAAAGATCTTGCATTTGTGGTGAAGAAGACGCCCTTTGCTCATGCGTGGGCTGGTTTAGGAGGCTTGGAAATCAAAATTGGTGATGTGGTAACCAAGGCGTCCTGCCTAAGAAGAATGAGAACGCATTTGACTGCGGCGTTAAAATATGCGAAGGTTTTCTCCGGTAACGACTTAGTAATTGAAGAAAAACGAGATTGTGATGGAACCACCGCGGCTTTCTCTGTTGATTGGCGACAGGCCGCAGACGGATGTAAAGCGCAAGAGAAGGCGTTGAAGATAGTTTCCTACTGTGAAACATTGCCTATAGTCTCGATTAAATATGAAGGGCAACCTTTCTTCGATGTTTTTCCATGTCCGGTTAACAAGGGTAAAGCCTTATTGAAATTGAAGCAGAAACTTGGCTTGCGCAACGGCATTTTATACATGGGTGACTCGAGTGTTGATAATGCAGCCTTCGAGGCAGCAGATATTGCGGTAGGGGTAATACATGAAGAAACACCGGATAATCTTGTTTGTGAGTACTACGTGAAATTTGAAGACGTAACTACCTTTCTCCAAGGTCTCTTGAACGAAAGTTTTCGATTCAGCCCAAAACTATCCATGATTCTACATAGAACCCAAGCGCTTCAATACATTCGGCGAAGAAAATTCACGTGAAGTAATTCAAGAGGTCTGGATACAGTTTTTTCACGCTCCAATTGTGTTTTTCCTTTTGAATATTTTCTTGCATCTTTACTACTTGTTGCTGATTCGTCACTAACCCCAACATAGCGTGAGCCAGGTCTTCGGCTCGATACATGTGCATTTTGAAAAGCACAAGATTCTCAGAGTTAAACCACGTTATTTTACTTAATGGTACAAGGATTCCGCTTTTTCCGTGCTCAATGACTTCGTTGAATGGCGGAGCATCCACGGCTATCACTGGTTTGTTAAATCGGAAAGCCTCCAACATAGGAAGCCCGAAACCCTCGCTGTAACTTGGCTGCACATAGACGATGCATAGATGGTAGAAAGCATTCAATTGGCTTGGACTCAGTTTTCCAAAAAGATTTGTCAGCCATAAGTGCTTGAGTTTAAGATCCTTAGCTATCTTTGATATGTTGTAGTAACCCGTTGGTTCAGAGTGCAAGACCAAATAAGTGTTTTTGATTTCTTGTTCAACTAGGCAGTAGCCGCAAAGTAGATTGTCTAATCCTTTTCTTGAATGATTTGCAGAAGCAGTGAAAATCATCTTCTTGTTCTTGAGCTTCTTCTTCAGAACCTTGTGAAATTGAGTATCAACTCTTCGGTCATCCATGTCTAGCCCATGGTGCACTACACCAGCAACGGGAATTCCGATTTCTTCGAGCATTTGTTTCACAAAGTTGCTGACTGCTATAATCGTGATCTGTTTTGCAACCTTGAGGCTTTCCTCGTCTACGAAGCTATGGCCTTCTGTTGTCCCATAGAAAACTATGTTACTTTGCCCAAGAAATTTGTCTAAGAAATTGAGTGTTTGATGGAAAACCGTGCCTATAAAGAGAATGTTTCCCCCTGGTTTTGCGTTAGTCCAGTCGTAAATTGTGCAATCGCAATAGGTGCTAAGAGCCTTTCTTACCTGGATTGCCACATTCCTAAAAGACGGCCAATCCATTTTCGTTACTATCTTCACTCTCACTTTCATCCTCGTTACTCAGTCATTTCGTTAAGTAAATTACTCTTATCCTTGATTTCATATGATAAAACACAAAGCTCCCGAGCGCACAGACTTTGCACACTGCCCAACGTCAAAATGGATTACCTTTTTAAACATCTAAAATGATACCCTTCCCGTGTAAGTAACTTTGAAGTGAACAGAAAGAATGCTAACAAAGCGAATAGGAGTCATAATGTACCAGACGAGCAAGAGCAAGGGACAAGAGTTAGTTGCTCAGAGAATGGTACGCGAATTCATTAAGCTTGGACATGAAGCATATCTTATCACCAGCATCTATCATGATGGAATGGAAGTGATTTCGCCAAAGAACTTGAAAACTGGAGGGTACGTGTATACAGAAGACAAAGAATTTGGCATACCCATAATCCGCGTAGACAGTTATGTTGGAAGATGGCCTCCTCGACGTATATTCTTCAGAGATTTTATTTCGACACTGGAAAAAATTGTTGACAAGTTCCGGCTTGATGTCCTTATTACTCACAGCACTTTATGGAATGGTCCGGAAGAAGTTGCCAAATTTGTAGAATGGCGGCGCGACATGGAAAATATGGGTGGGTATCAAGACCCTCTTGTGTTCTGTCACATGTCTCATTTCCAAGAGCCTTCATCCAAAAGATACTCCTTAGTCGAGCGATCCTTCAGAATAGCTTGGAACAAGCTCACACTTCCACAGATCTTTTCAACTGCTAACCTTATCCTCGTGGTAACAACTCTGGAGAAGGAAGCTAAGGTCAAGATGGGAGCTAAAGCTGAGAAATGCTTCCTGTTTCCAGGTGGCGTCGACGATGAAATGCTTCTGCGTTACGTAAATGTCGATTTCAAAAGCTTCTTTAAACAGCTTAAAATCGCAGAGAGCGCAAAAATAGTATCCTACCTTGGAAGCCTTGAGGAACGCAAGAACCCCTTAGCGGTCTTGAAGGTAGCTGAAAAGCTTCAAGACAGGAAAGACATACACTTTGTCATAGCGGGAAAGGGCGATTCACCTTATGCCAAGAAAGTCATTAGCACAGCTAACAGTCTATCGAATGTGACTTACCTTGGCGAAGTAAGTGAGCAAGAAAAAATGGTACTCATCAAAGCTTCTCACCTCAATATCCTCTTGAGTCAACTAGAGGCGCTGGGATTGGCCCAGATTGAGTTCATGTACTTGGGCGTTCCGATAATCACCTCAGCAGTTGGGGGACAAGCATGGCTTATTCGAAACGAAGTAGAAGGCCTTCACGTAGATGGACCGGACGACGTAAAAGGCGCGGCATCCGCCATCACTAGACTGGTTGATAACTCGACCCTTTGGAATACGCTCTCATCCAACGCCAAAGAAAGAGCAACGAGCCTAACCATGTCAAAGCTGACTGCGGAGCTTGATGAAGCTTTAACAGAGGAGTTAATCAAAGAAAGGGGCTTAACCAAGATCCCGAGCGAGGCTCGCGTTACTCTAGGGGAGCCAGAGAGCGTTTTGAAGAGCTGGTCATCAGGGAGTTGGGGAGTGATAGCTACGGGACGAAGGCTCTTCATCAGAAGAGGCATCATTTCTAGAAAGGTCACCGAAATCCCTTACGCAAATATCTCGTCAATAGAATACTTGCGAAGATACGCATGGAAAACGCTTGCAATAGGCTCCGTGATTTCTCTGCTCCTTTTCATTGAACCCTTCTTAAGACCGATATTTTCAAGAGCCTTCATCTCCAGACTTGAAGAGTTCGTGCGTTATCTCCTTCCAGAAGCCTTCCTGCAATCTCCATTTCTGGAAGCATTCTTGGACATCCTCCCCATTATCCCCTTTCTAATAGCTGTGGTTGCATTTGCAGTCCAAGCTAGAACCGGGTTCGCCCTTCGAGGACCCGGAATACATCCGTTGTATCTGCCTCGCAGATTTCAGGAAGTCATAACCTTCATAAGGAGCGTTCAAAACGGGCAACTCTTAAAAAGAACAGATGAAGAGGCATCATCCACAGATGAAGAGTGAATAGTCATACAGCGCGCTATAAGGTACGTATCTCAAAGCAGAATGGAGTTGAAGGCGCCGAGACTAATGGAAGACAAAACACAACCTCCGGCACTCACATCAAACATCGATGGTGGATTAACGCAGGAGGAAGTCAGTAGGAGGCTAGGGGAGTACGGCCCAAACGAAGTCCCCGAGAAGAAGACTAGCCCGATACTGCGCCTCGCGGGCAAGTTCTGGGGTTTCACTCCATGGATGCTAGAGTTCACAATCGCCCTAGAATGGGTCCTTGGAAAATACCTTGAGGCCTATGTGATAGTCATCCTGCTGGTCTTCAACGCCGTCGTGAGTTTCCTCCATGAGGGGAAGGCTAACAGCGCCGTGGAGCTCCTCAGGCAGAAGCTGACCGTGAAGACACGGGTGAAGAGAGATGGCGAATGGCGTCAGATACCAGCTAGGGAACTTGTCCCCGGCGACGTTGTTCGACTGAGGGCCGGTGATCTTGCTCCAGCCGATGTCCAAGTGGCTGAGGGCCGAGTCGACGTGGATCAATCTGCCCTTACCGGGGAGTCATTCACGGTCGAGAGAAAGACTGGTGAATCCCTCTACTCTGGATCGGTTGTTAAGAGCGGTGAAGTCAGCGGAGTCGTCACGGCGACCGGTTTGAGGACTTACTTTGGCCGCGTGGCTGAACTGGTCCAGATCGCTAAGCCCAAGCTGCATATCGAGGGGATGATCTCGAAGGTAGTCAGGTGGCTGCTCATAATTGTAGTCGCCTCCATTGGTATGGGCACGGCGCTCGCCTTCCTCAGAGGAATCCCAATCGCGGAGATAGCGCCTCTCACGGTGATCCTACTAGTATCCGCCATACCGGTGGCTTTGCCGACGATGTTCACTATAAGCATGGCTCTGGGCTCCCTCGAACTCTCGAAGAAGGGAGCCATCGTGACCCGCTTGGATGCGGTAGAGGACGCCGCGACGATGGATGTCCTATGCGTGGACAAGACGGGAACAATAACAATGAACAGGCTGACCTTGGCCGATGTCCTACCTGTGGGCGAGCACAGTGAGGCTGATGTGGTTCTCTTCGGCGCTCTCGCATCGGAGGAGGCGAATCAGGATCCCATCGACATGGCCTTCATATCGAAGGCGAGGGAGATGCAGCTGCCACTGGGCGATTACACAATGGTCAGCTTTTCCCCATTCGATCCATCGACTAGGAAAACTGAGGCTACTCTCAAGCGTCACGGCGACGAGATACATGTTTCTAAGGGTGCGGTGAAGACCATCACAGAGCTCTGCAGGAACTGCAGCGACGAGATTGGAGCGATTGAGCGGGCCATTGATGAGCTCATTGCTAAAGGCTACAGAATTCTGGCCGTAGCGAAGGGTGTCCACAAGGAGGACCAAGATCTCATCGGCGTCGCTGCTCTCTACGACAGACCGAGGGAAGATTCTCCTCGCCTCATCAGTGAGTTGAGAAAGCTCGGGATCTCGGTGAAAATGCTGACAGGGGACGCTCTGCCCATCGCCAAGGAGGTAGCCTTCCACGCGGGGCTCTGTGGCAAGGTTAATCGAATAACCGACCTCAAGGAAAAGATTGGTGACAGTGATACCATCAAGGTGCTGGAGGAGAGCGACGGCTTCGCCGAGGTCTACCCCGAGGACAAGTACCTCATCGTGAAGGGTCTTCAGTCTGGCGGGCACGTGGTCGGCATGACTGGCGATGGCGTGAACGACGCCCCAAGTCTGAAGCAGGCTGAGGTGGGAATCGCAGTAAGTAACGCCACGGACATCGCGAAGAAGGCCTCGAGCGTCGTCCTTTCCGAAGAAGGGTTCGAGGGCATCTTTGACATGGTAGTTATCGGACGAATGGTGTATCAGAGGATCTCCTCATGGACCATCAATAAAACCATAAGAACATTCAAACGGGTTATCTTCATCGTCCTCGCCTTCATTTTGACTGGTAGGTTCGTTGTCTCCACCTTCAACATGATTCTGCTCCTTTTCCTAAGCGACTACGTTACCCTATCCATCTCAACCGACAGGGTCAGATACTCGGAGAAACCTGATAGATGGAACACAGGCGGCCTCGTGAAGCTTGGCGTATCGTATGGTTCGCTGATTGTAGCAGAGTCGTTGCTGATACTTTATCTAGCCCTCGGCTTCTTCGGCTTGGGCTCGGACCTGGGGAAGCTCCAGACATTCATCTTCGTCTGGCTAACGCTGTCGGGATACTACACAGTTCTATCGATTAGGGAGAGGAGGCATTTCTGGGAGTCTAGGCCGAGCAGGTGGTTAAGCCTCGCCCTCGTCCTCAACACCATTATAGTCTACTTCATTTCAACCATAGGACTACCGGGACTGGCTCCAATAACTAATCCCGAGTTCTTGTTCATCATTGTGTACGGATTCGTCTTCTGTCTTCTTGTCAATGACTTAGTGAAGACCCCCTTGGCTCGAGAATTCGACGTAGTAGTATGAAAATGCTTCGCGCGCGCTATGATCGACCAGAGCCGCCTGGAACGAGGATAATTGACTCAGCTAACCGCCGCTTTGCGAGAGCAGATGCTTGAAGAAATCCATGAAAACCAGCCTCAAAAAAGTATGAATTGTCGCTTAAGAAGTGGTAGCCC
>DATEYW010000008.1:0-23659 GCA_035256045.1 Bathyarchaeia archaeon
GGTGAATGGCGAAAGCTAAGCTCAGAAATGGTTGAGGAAGGCGGCTCTCAAGTACTCAAAGTGCAAATAACGATCGGAGAGCTCAAATCAAAACTAACCGAGTTGGCCACCAAAATAAGTTCTAACACGACAAGCCTCGAAGGACTGAAGCGAATCAGAGAAAACAACGTTGGACAACATCAGGCCATTCAAAAGGAAATACGAGAAAACCGCATGAAAATCAGACACTTCAAAAGTGACTACGACAGAATCATGAACCAAATAAACGAAAAACAGTCTGCCCATGACAAACTTGCTCAAGAAGCGGTCCAACTGTGGAATGATCTGGGAGAAAACAGCAAGAGAATACGCGAAATCGAACTTAAGATCGAAAGTGACAACAAGAGACTATTGTTCTTGCGATCGGAATACGTCAAAAGCCAGACAACTATCAGTGCTCGAGAAGGGAGACTTAGAGACCTTGGCAGCCGCAAAGACAGGTTCGCTGAAACCTTTTCGGAACTCGAGAAATCCCGCCAAGAACTTGAAAAGGTTCAGAAAGACCAAAAAACCCAGCTCAAAGAACTTGGGCGAACTCTCGAAAGAAGAATCGTACAGAAGGAAGCAGCTGGAAGAGAAATAGTAGAAGCCGGCAAGATCGCCGGCTCAGCTCGAGAAGCAGTGGTGGAATTTGCGACGCAGAGAGAACTCGCAGAAACCGTGGCTGCAGAAGGAAAGGCATTAAGAAGCATAGAAGAACTCGGCGAGTTAGGAGCGATCAAGGGCGTCTACGGTCGTCTCCGCAACTTGACCAAAATCGACAAAACCTTTCAGAAGGCAATCGAAGCCGCGTCTGTAGGATGGCTCGATGCAGTCGTCGTCAAAGATTTCGCCTCAGCCTTCATGTGCACTGAAACGTTAAGAAGAATGAAACTTGGAAGAATCAAAATCATCCCTCTTGAAGGAGCGGCAACGGCAAAACCGTCAAAAACGCTTCAGAAAGAAGGAGTACGCGGCGCTGCGGAGGTATTCATAAAAACCGAAAAAAATCTTGAGCCGGCAGTTCGATTTGTCTTCGGAGACACATTCATTGTGAGCGATGACAAAACCGCTTTTGCGCTCTCTGGTCAGGGCTACCGAGCGGTGACGGTTGAAGGAGACCTCTATGAGGTTGGCGGTGCCTTCGAGAGCGGGTACTATCGAGCCCCAATAGACTTTTCAACAATAATCCCGAGTGAAACAGCCATAAAGAGCCTTGACGAAGCCGTCGGCGCTCTTCAACAACACCTTTCACGAAGAAAGCAGGAAATCACTGGTTTTGAGGAAGAAATGGATCGAGCTCGCGTTGACATTGCCCGGTTGACAGACGCGATCACAACGCTTGACCGAGAAATAGATCGTGTTAGGAGAAGCGGCAGAAGAACGAAGTCAAACGTAAAACGCGTAGACGGATACATCTCAAAAATCTCAAAGGAAGTTGAGAGCGAAAAGGTCAAGATGTGGGTGCAAAGAGCTGAAAGAAGCTCCATTGCAAAGGGAACTCGAAAACTGCAGAATGAACTTTCGTCCCTGAGAAAAAAGGCGGATCCTGGACACATCCAAGAGATGGAAGTAACCAGAGAGAAGCTGTCGGAAGAAGTAATCACCTTAAGACAGAAGCTTGGCTCAAGCCAAATCGAAATTTCAACTCTGCAATCTCAGTTTGACAACGTTTTACGAGTAGGTTATCAGAACTCGAAAATTCAAACTTCAAAAGTGGAGACGCAGCTTCGAAGAGTCGAAAAGGAACTGGAAGACGCCCTTCAACAGAGAGAAGATTTAAGGCAAGAACTGTCTCAGCTTGAGAAAAGCCGAATTGAACTTTCAAAAACAGTATTTTCCGCCAGAGAAGAAGCAAAGAAATTCACAGGTCAAATTGATGAAATCGACAAAGAGCTACGCAAATTGGATACTGAATACGAGCAGGTTGACAGGCTGCACAACCAATTGCAGTTGAATTCTCAGACGTCGCTCATGCAGCTGGATCAGTATCGAAGTCAACTCAAGATGTTCGGATACGATCAACCCTTGGTCGTCACGCCCAGAGAGGTTGAGGAAGCCGAAACGTCAATGAAGATGATGCAGCTCGAAATGGAAAGAATAGGTGCCGTGAATCAGCTTGCCTTGTCACACTACGCCGACCAGATTTCACGATATAGAGAGCTTTCGATGAGAATGAATGAGCTTGAAAAGGAAAAACAGGCGATACTGCAGTTCATGGACGAAATCGAACTCAAGAAGCGGAAAGTGTTCATGGATGCTTTCACCAAGATAGATCAGAAACTGAAAGCCTATTTCTCAAAACTGACAGGCGGAGGCGTTGCCACGTTGACGCTTGAGAAAATCGACGAGCCTTTTTCGGGCGGAATAGACATGATCGTTCAATTCCCTAACAAACCGTCAATAGTGGTCAGTGGAGCGAGCGGAGGCGAACGTTCAGTTTCGGCCGTCGCGTTCCTATTCGCGTTGAAGGAGTTCACGCCGGCAGCCTTTTACCTTCTTGACGAGATTGACGCTCACCTAGACGCATTTCACGTTTCAAAACTGGGAGATCTCCTCAGAGAAGAGTCGGATAAGACACAGTTTATAGTCATCACCTTGAAGCCTGAAATGATCAACAAAGCGCAGAGAGTCTACGGAGCCTACATGCATAACGGCGTGTCAAACATCATCTCAGCAAAACTCATGGAGGCAACTGCCTGATGTCGTCGACAACGACGAGGAAACCGTTCTATCTGTTCCCCCCATGGAACATACTGTTCGAATTCCACAAACTCGAGAAACTGACGCCTTGGAACGTTAATATCGCTTACCTGCTCACATCTTTTCTTGAAAACATGAACAAGTCAGGCCAAGTGGATTTCAGAGCATCAGGCGTTGCTCTCGACTCTTCGGCCCTCATATATCTGATGAAGTCAAGGCTCCTGCTGAAACTTGAAGAACCTCCGCCGCCGCCTAAGCCTCCGATGGACTTCCTTCCTCCGCCCTTGTTTCTACCGTTAAGGCATGAACTGACTTCTACAACGATCAGAAACCTTTTGGAAGTATTAGATGACGTGCTGAAAGGCGAACAGCTTCTTCGTCCTGTGAAGCCCGAAGCAGAATCGATCCTTCCAACAGCCTCAGACTTGCTTCCGCAAATTGACCTGTACCTCATGCAAATCGAAGTTCAAATGGAACGACTCTACACCTCACTCTCAGAAAGAGTAAAAGGCGTAGGCATAGTCGAATTTTCGACACTTATCAAAGGAGCAACCCGAATTGAAGCTATTCGCACTTTCATTCTTCTACTGTTCCTCGCACAAGAAGGCAGAGTGAGCCTGTGGCAAAACGAAGAAACTGAAGAAATCTACATAACAGTTGGTGACCTAAAACTTGGAGCAAACGGAGAAAACGTTACCTGATTCATGCGAAGATGAAGGGGAACAAGCACAGGAGAAACCCAATGACCTGTCGCGCATAGAGGCCGCCCTCTACGTCGCCGGTCGACCGCTGGACATTAACGAATTGTGTTCAGTTCTTAAGACAAGATCAAAAAACCGAACCAAGAAAACCGTCACTGCGCTCATTAACGAGTACGCTAACAGAAAGACAGCACTTGAAATCCTAGAATTGAAAAACGAGAGATTCGTTCTTCAATTGAAAAGCGATTTCACACCTCTTGTCAAGAAATTCGTAAATAGGCCTTTGCTTTCGACCGGTCCGTTGAAAACCCTGTCATACATAGCTTACAGACAGCCTATCTCCCAGAAAAGGGTCATTGAGGTCAGAGGACATCACGCCTACGGTCATGTGAAGATACTGAAGGAAATGGGTTTAATTGGAAGCGAGAGAAGCGGACGCTCGACGCTACTGAGAACCACAGAGTATTTCGCAGACTACTTTGGCTTGAGCTTGGACACTGCATCTATGAAGAGAGAACTGAAACATGTCTTCGAAGAATCTCCCCCGCAAGACAACGCACCGTCAAACAAAGGATAGGCTTATATTTGAAAGAGCCTTTGTAGTCACCACTCAAAATTCGACATCACGAGGAATCAGACAATGTCAGTATGGAACAGCGACATGCGCAAGAAGAAATCATCAGGCGGAAGGAAGCACGCTTACAGAAAGAAGAGAAAGTTCGAGCAGGGCACGTTTCCGGCTGAGACGCTAATGGGAGAACGGAAGAGAAAGTTTGTCAGAGGAAGAGGCGGAAACCTCAAAATCAAAGTATTAGTTGAGAAACAAGTATGCGTTGCTGACACTAAGACGGGAAAGACAGAGAAAACCGAAGTCACGAGAGTAGTCAGGAACCCCGCGAACATCGATTACGGCCGTCGAGGAGTAATCACCAAAGGTGCCATTGTCGAAACACCGATAGGTCAGGCACGGATAACTTCTCGACCAGGTCAGCATGGTGTTCTGAACGCGATCAAGGTGAGTTCAGAAAAAAGTTAGACTTTTGCCTGAGACGTCGATCGCATTTTCGAAAGCTGCTTCCCAATCATTGTCAAAGTTTGACTTTTGGACCCTTTCTTTTCAACAAGAAGCATTCCAGTCTTTATCCACGACGTTTTTGGATAAGCAACTTCAGGAACCAACTCGCAGGTCAGCCCAAGTTTTTGGGCAGCTTCTTGCACCTCAGTCGCCCTCGGAGAAACAACCGAGACAGCTTTCGAAACTCTTCTTCCATCTGTTCTGCTTCTTGATGAGTCGAAGTACGCTGGCCAGATGATTATTTTATCTTGTTTTCGCATGTTGTTTTTTTCCCCAGTCATTTCTGTGCAAGGTATGCGATCAGTTTCGTATTCGCCTGGTCGATCCTCACAAACCCGAATCGTTCAAACTGCACGATTTCGTCAGGTCTGAGTTTTCTGCATGCTCCCTCGGCAACTCCTTCAACGACAGAGGCGTCAGGCATCACTACTTCACAGGGAAAATCGTTTCCGACAGGTATCCAGTGAATCAGCTGAGCCTTGTCTTTTCTCGCCTCTTCATAGGATTCACTGACGAAAAGACCTTCGGCAGAGTAGACGTTGGCCTTCTCGATTTTGACGTTGAAGAGTTCCATGAGACGAAGCATCGTCCCCACTTTTGACGCATCTACGTCTTTCTTTGAAACCCATAGAAGCACGGATTCGTCGCTTTCATGAGGCTGAATGCGATAGCCCCTGAAGCCTCTTTCAGGATGGTCTGGATGCAAGTTTAGTTTCACGTCAAACGATTTTGGAACTTTCCTGACCGTTAACTCGATGGGATCTTGCACGAAGAAATATCTGTCTGTCGACGGATCAAGTATCTTGCGGTTGTAAGCGTAAAGGTTCTCCCAGCTCAGAATCACATCCGAAGTTTTCGGTCCTACGTCTATTATCATCTTCTTGATCGCATCAGGCTGTATCCCTCGCCTCCTCAGCGCTGCGAAAGTTGCCAGACGAGGATCATCCCAGCTCTTGTAGATTCCTTCCCGCATTCCCTGAACAATCTTTGACTTGCTAAGAGTGGCACCAGTAATCTTGAGCCGCCCGTAGTGTATAGCTTCAGGATATTCCCAGCCAAGATGACGATACATGTACTGTTGACGAACTTCGTTGGTTAAGTGCTCTTTGCCTCGGATGATGTGGGTTATACCCATAAGATGATCGTCTACCCCGCAGGCAAGATTGTAGAGGGGCCACACTCTGTACTTGCTCCCGACTCTTGGATGTGGGAATTTTTCGGTGTCAATCATTCGAGCAGCCGGCCAGTCTCGAACTGCAGGATTTGGATGATGCAGATCCGTCTTGACTCGAAGGACGGCTTCTCCCTCTCCGTAGCCGCCTTCAAGCATTTGTTTCCATCGACTGAGATTCTCCTCGGCAGAAAGGGTGCGGCAGTCGCATGGTTTCTCCTCTAGGACAGTTTTTCGAAAATGTTCAGGGCTGCATGTGCAGACGTAGGCGTTGCCTTCTTTCAGAAGTCTCTCGGCATGATCGTAATATATCGGGATTCTGTCACTCTGAATGTATTCTTCGTCAGGTTTGCACTCAAGCCACGCCAGATCTTTTCTTATCTGGTCATAGAACTCGGTGACAGGCCGTTTGATCTTGGGATCGGTATCCTCGAACCTGAGAACAAACTTGCCTTTGTACATGCGCGCATATTCATGATCTAGCACTATCGCTCTGGCCGAGCCCAAATGTAGAACACAGTCAGGATTTGGTGAAAATCGAGTCACTATCTGGCGATAGTTGGCGACATTCGAAAGAGGCGGTAGGTGTTTTTCCTCAGTTTTCTCTTTGACAAGAGTCTCTGGCCACTTTTCCTCAACGATCCGTTTCTGCTCTGCAAAAGAAAGACTGTTGACCTCATTCACAACCTCGTTTATGAAAGCGGACAATTCCTTGACGTTGCCTCTGTACTCTGGCTTTTCGCCAAGAATCTTTCCCACAACAGGACCAGCTTGCGCCCTGCCATCGTGCTTGACCGCATTCAGCAGAGCGGACTTGCGAACAAGCTCCTTTAAGCTCACGTCTTCCTTCGGGTTCAATCTCGATACGCTCTAGATTTTTCTCTCAATCAAGAAGTCTGCGAAGGCTTTTAGTTTTTCCTTCCCTGCCGAAGCTGGCAGATGCTTTTCAACCTCGCTCCAGCTATCCTCAACCAACTTCCTTGAGACATGTTTCGAGTAGTCTATCGAACTGTTTCTTTGAATGATGCTTATCGCTTCATCCTTGAGAGACTGCTCAGAAGTATGCATGTTCAGGATTTCAGTCAGCCTTTTTTTATCCCGCGGGTTGGCCACTCTCATCGTGTGAACAACGGGCAGGCTGCGTTTTCCTTCAGTAATGTCTTGTCCCTTCCCGCCCTTCTTTTCGCCAAACTCCTCGCTTGTCAAGTCAAGTACGTCATCTTGTATCTGGAAAGCAACACCAACAGTCTCGGCATAGCGTCCAAGTTTATCAACCAGCTCTTGCTCTGCCCCGGCGAGTACACCTGCAATTCTTGCTGACATTCGCGCCAGAGTTCCGGTTTTGTCGGCACACATCTGCATGTAGTCTTCTTCATTGATGTTGTCCGCGTTTGCTAGACCTCTATGCCATGATATGTCTGCCGCTTGACCAATGCTTAAGCTGATCATTTCCTGTGCGTATATGTCGTATACTCTGCTGATCGTAAGAGGTGAAAGTTCATCCTTCTTCTCAATCAACGGCAGAAGGGGCAAGTAGTACATTGCATTGCCGGCATTCACCGCTACGTCAAGACCGTAGATTTTGTACGTGCAGGGCTTTCCCCGGCGACATTCAGATGTATCTTCAACATCATCGATCATGAGAGTTCCGTTATGAACGACTTCTGGAATTATGGCGAAGTCAACATAATCTTCAGCTTTCTTTCCAAGTGCTTCGCACACGAGCAAAAAGAGAGTTGGCCGCCATTTCTTGCCGCCTCTGTCGAGCAAATCCCATATGGGCTCCGCAATAGCCTTGTTCAAGGTCTCAAGGTTGTAGGAAAACCGCGGCGGATTCAACTTGAAGATAAAATTGTCCTTCGAGAAGACTCGAGGGATGTACTTTTCAATAGCCTTGTTGATTATCGGCGCTTTCTCGAGCAAGATTCTTTCAATATCCAAAGCTCAACACTCTACCTCTGCGCGTAGCCTTCGATGCTGAAACCTCTGGCTCGCAGCCATTCCGACGTCTTTCCAGTGATAACGACCGGAGCTCCACGCAACTGATCGACAGAACCTGCGCCTACGAGGAACATGACGTTTCTAAGTTCTTCAATCATCGACGAAAGCGTATGATACGTTTCTTCTACGCCCTTTGTGGCAGATTGAAGAATAGGTTGAGAGAGACTTGCCAGGCTAGCCCCCAAAGCTAAGCCTTTGGCAACATCAACGCCGTTGCGTACGCCTCCTGACGCTATCACCGGAATCTTGACCGACTGAGCAACTTCAACGATGCTCGGCACGGTTGGAATGCCCCAGTCCCAGAAAACTTCGTCCAGTGCACGTTGAGAAATGTTCCTAGGCCTTTTCGAACGATAATATTCAACTGCTGCAAAACTTGTTCCGCCGACTCCGCTCACGTCAATGCCTTTCACACCAGCTTCTTCTAGTTTCTTGGCTTCTTCGAGAGAAATTCCAGCACCCGTCTCCTTCACTATTATTGGTTTGTCGAATTTGCCTGCAATCTGGCGTATGCATTCGAGGATTCCTTGAAAGTTGGTCTGTCCTTCTGGTTGTCCTGCTTCCTGCAGGGCGTTAAGGTGTATGGCTAATGCGTCTGCGTCTATCATTTCCAAGGCTCTCTTGGCTTCCTTCAACCCGTAGCCGTTGACCAATTGTATGCCGCCGATGTTTGCGATAAGAAACGCCGTCGGAGCCTTCTTCCTAGCTATCGAGAAAGTTCTTTCAAGCCTCTTGTCGTCGATTGCCACACGTTGACTACCGACGCCCATGCCCAGTCCAAGTTTTTCAACCACTTGAGCGATAGTTCCGTTGATCTTTTCAGCCTCGACAGTTCCTCCAGTAATGGCGCCAGCAATGAGCGGCGCAGCGAATTTGTGTCCAAGAACCTTGGCTGATGGGTCAACGGCTCTTTTGTTGACTTCTGGCAGAGCGTTGTGAATAAAACTCACGTCTTCAAACCCTGCGGAAACCGTTTTTGACTGAACATTTCGGTTCAAAGCAATTCGGATGTGGTCCGCTTTGCGTTTTGTTGTTTCATCCGACAACAGCTTATTCCTTCTCTATTCTTGTGCTTTTCACTGTCTCTCCTTTGAGAGCTTTGTAGACGTGGCCAGGTTTTGTGGCGTTGACAATCATTACTGGAATTTTCATTTGGACGGCTGGTACGAGTTCAGCCATTTTGCCGATTATGCCACCTGTGACATCGTTGGCAATTTTTTTCTCAAATTTGTTTTCAAGTTTTTTCAAGTCTTGAAGTGTCAGGTGGTCGAACAGTTTCGCTGTTTTTTCAGTTTTGGGGTCGGCGTCGTATACTCCGTCCTCATCCATGCCGATTATTATGCGGCTCGCGTTGAACCGCAGGCTGATCGCGGTAACGAGCTGGTCTCCGGACAGTATCGTGAAGCCTAGTTTTGTGTCAAACACTGTGTCGCCATAGAGAACTGGAGTTAGACCCATCTTCAACAATGTTCGCAGAGGCGCGTCCTCAAAGTCTTTGATTCTGCCATTTTCCGTGATTATGCATGATGAAGGCGTGATGCTCAAGGACGGAACGTTGTGCCAGATCAGCGCATCCATGAAAAGACCATTGAGTACAGTCATATAATGATGAGTCTCTGCGAACCCAATCTTCTGGGACTCTTCTTTGTAACCGTCTTTTATCCTGTATCGTTTTGCTGCAGGATGCCCGAAACTTCCGCCGCCGTGAACTATCATCAGGTTCTTGACATGTGCATCCTCTATTTCCTGTGTCAGTCGGTCTATTTCCCAAGTTCTTGCAGCCAATTCTCCGCTTTTGTCGGTTATCACCGACCCGCCGATCTTCAGAATAGTAGGTTTAGGTTCGCTCAATCCTCACACCTTCGTCCGTCTTTCGCGCCATGAACGGTCTGCCTCCTGCCCTCATGATCGCTTCATGAACTTCATGAAGTTTCTCCTCCTTTGCAAGGGCAATCATGCATCCGCCACCCCCAGCGCCCGTCAACTTTGCACCCAACGCCCCTGCCTTCTTCGCAGCGTTTATCAACCATTCAAGAGATTCGTCAGAGACGCCTATGCCATACAGAAGTGCTTGGTTAACGTTCATCAAGTCGCCCAAAGTATCAAGGTCATTTTCCTTGAGAGCATCGATACCTCTTAAAACCGTTTCCCGCGCGGCTCTCCTCAAAGGGTCAAAGATTTGTGGGTAATTGTCAGTCATGTTTCGCACTTTTTCAACTTGGACTCGCGTGGACCTTTCGACTCCGGTGTCACCGATTACCATGGGAATTTCTGCCTTAACCTCGAGAGGCTTGAAACCCGTGTCTGTCTGGAACAACAAGGAGCCTCCGAAAGTGGCTATCGCTGGGTCTACTCCCGAAGGATTTCCATGCACAGATTTCTCAGCTTCAAGCGCGATGCGAAAAACGTCTTCTTTGGAAATATCCACTTTCAAAAGAGCTCCGACGGCTGCTGTGACAGCAGCTGCCACGGCTGCTGACGAGCCTAGTCCTGCAGCAACGGGGACGGTCGAGTTGATTTCGACAGTAAGACCAACGGTTTGATTCTGTCTCGCTGACACTTTTTCCACCGCGATTTTGACCGGTTCAAATCTTGACTTAGCTTCTCTAGCGTCGCCTTGTTCTGCTTGGAACACTCCGTTTTTGAAATAGCCCTTCAAATTCAAGTTTGTCGATTTCACGTGAAGACTCTTATCGTCAGAAAAATCTACTGTCGCATAGGCTCTCCTGTCGATGGCCAAAACGATTGCCGGTTCACCGTAGACGACAAAGTGCTCTCCGAAGAGTATGATTTTCGCGGGAGCTGAAGCAACGACCCCCATTTGGCACCACTATTTCTTGAAACACACGGCGGCGTACCCCACCACTGCAGAGTAGTCGCCAATTACATCTCCACTAGTCTTATAGCATAATAATTTTGCCTCTTTAACACCTAGATGCTTTGCAGAGGTGATGAGTGCTGCTATAGGTCCGTAACCGCATGCCGATATGTGCTGAGACTCAATGGCAGAGTACAGATCAGCTTCATTCATCGCGGTTATTGCTTCAAGCGCCTTCGAGTCTTTTTTCTGAGCCTTTTCCTGTGGCTCATAATGAGTCATGTCTGAAGAAGCTATGATAACCGTGTTTTTGCGAGCGGCTACCTTTGCGATGGCCTCACCAACTTCTCGCGCTGAGTTAAGATCTTGCATTAGGAAGCAAATTGGAACGATTTTGAAATCGTTGCCGTAAAGATATTGAAGAAAGGGAAGCTGAACTTCGATAGAGTGTTCAAAACTGTGAGCCGATTCGTCGACGTCAACGATTTTTGACTCTTGTACCACCCGATCAGCTGTCTCCGTATCTATTTCAACGTCGCCTAAAGGTGTTCGCCACTGACCTTCATTCATGAGAGCGATGCCACTGCCTAATCCCGTGTGGTTTGGCCCTAGAAGAATGATCAAGTCGGGTTTTCCGTCAATGGCTAACTGATAGTATGAGTGGGCGGCGACCGGTCCAGAATACATGTAGCCAGCGTGGGGGCAAATGACACCTACAACGTGCCTGGGACCATCCTTAGCCACTTTAGGAAGTTGTCCGGGGCCGAGTTTGCTCGTAAAACAGCTTTCTATTTGCCGTCTCAATGAATTGGGGGTTCCCTCGTAAAACGATCCAGCTTGACAGGGATGTCGAACCCTAACCATTCGGTTAGGTTTCCTCCTCCTCCCTTGCGATTTTGGCCTCGAAATCGTCGATCGTCAACTGTGGGTCCTTGTCCGAAGCTAGTTCACCGCGTTCTCGAAGCGTTTGTCTTGCCAGCAGCCAGTAGATTACTGCCAAAGCTCGTCGCCCCTTGTTGTTAGTAGGAATGACTAAATCGACGCCGACGAACTCGTTGTCAGTGCTGCATAATGCCACCACAGGTATTCCGACGGAAGATGCTTCCTTAACTGCCTGGAAATCGGCTCTTGGATCAGACACTACCAGAACTTCTGGTTCGATTCTGTTTGGATACAGAGGATTTGACAGCAATCCCGGGATGAACCTGCCTACAACTGGTGTTGCTCCGATGAGGTGGCAGAATTTGGTAACCGGTTCCTGTGCGTATAGTCTTGCTGCTGCAGCGGCGATCTTGGCAGGTTCGAATCTTGACAGGAATTTGGCTGCTACTCGTATTCTGTCGTCGGTTTTCTTGACATCCAATACGAAAAGCCCGTCAGGCCTTACGCGATAAATGAATTGTTCCATGTCGCCTGTTTTCATTCTTGTTCCGATGTGGATGCCGGCTGAGAGCAGTGTGTCCTGTGGCAACAAGAGCTCTTCTTCGGGGGGGACAGCAGGCGCTTCAGCAGCTTCTGCCTTCACTTCTTCAGTTTCCACTGGATGAACCTCTTCCTCTTTGATTTCGTCCTCTTTGACTTCTTCTTCAGTTTCTTCGGTTTCTTCTTCTTGTTCTTCTTCTGCTTCTTCTTTGATTTCCTCGTCTTCGGACAACTTGCTTATCCTCCTTTGAGCATTTCAAGATCGGCCATTTTGGCTCTTTCGCCTAGGAATTCTTCTATTCGAATCAATTCATTTATCTTGGCCGTGCGCGCGCCTTCAACGACTCCGGTCTTGATTATTGGACATTTGTAGGCCACAGCCAGTTGGGCTATGTGCCAATCGCATGTGTCGCCTGAACGGTGCGACATTACTGGAACGTATCCGTGGCGCTGTGCCATTTCGATTGCTTCCCACGCGTCTGAAAGCGTGCCGACTTGATTGACCTTAATTATGATGGCGTTTCCGGCGTGCAATTTCACTCCGCGGCTGAGTCTTTCACTGTTGGTTGTGAACAGATCGTCTCCGCAAATCAGGCAATTCTTGACCCTTTTTGTTAGTTCAGCGAAGCTCTTGAAGTCTTCCTCATCGAATGGGTCTTCAGCGTACGCTAGGTGATATTTCTTGATTACGTCAAGCACGAATTCGAGTTGTTCGCCGGTGTCGCGTTTTTCTTTCTCTCTTGCATATTCGTACTTTTTCTCTTTGGCATTCCAGAGTGAAGATGACGCAAAATCGGCACCCATGCCGCAGATGAAGCCCATCTCGTTGCTTACATCCTCGCAAGCCTTAGCCAACGTTTCGAAGGCTTCCGTGCTGTCGACACTGGCAACCCAAGCTCCTTCGTCGCTTCGCCCGCCGCCGAAAAGCTTGTCTTTCTTGCCGAGCATCTCGCCGATCTTCTTGTGAACCATAACGTTTGCTGTCGCAGCTTCTAAAAATGATTCGGCGCCATGGGAAAGAACCAAAAACTCTTGAATGTCAGGACTTTTCCCATGCGTATGCTGTCCACCACTTATCGTGTTTCCCAAAGGATAAGGAAGCTCACGGGCAACGTGACCTCCAAGATGCTGAAAGAGGAGTAGACTGTTAGAGTTAGCCGCCGCCTCTGCACTGGCTAATGAGACCACAAAAGCAGTGTTTCCTCCTATGGATCTGAAGTCTTTTGAACCGTCGATTTCGTGCAGTGACTTGTCGATCTCTTCCTGACTGTCCGCGTTAAGCCCTATGATTTCTGGAGCAACCAGCTCATCGACTCTCTTGATCGCCTGCTCGACTCCGCCTTGTGGATAGTAGACAACTTCGGTTTTTCCACGGCTTTTTCCTGCAGGTGCCGCAACTCGTCCGAAACCTGAAGCAGTGATGATGTCGACTTCTATGGTTTCTTCACCACGATTGTTGAAAACCTTCCTTGCAATGACATCCTCGATGACTGCGGCCATCATGTTTTCCCTGCTTAATTTCAAAAGTTCCTTGCCTCTTTCCGCTTTTCAGCTTCCTCGCAGAAACGAAGAACTTCATCCAAGATTTCTGCGTGCGAAAGGAGCATTCGTCTGCAGCAATAACGCTTTACTCCTAGACTGTCGAGCACTTCGCCTGGACCCTCGCCGGCTTTGACGCGTTTAGTGAATTCTTCCCATTTATCGCCAATCAGCTTGCCACAAGTGAAACATCTTACGGGTATTATCAAACAGCGTCAATCCTCTCTACCGGTAGCTCTTCTGGTTTCTTGACCGAGCACCTGGACCTCCAAACTTTTTGGTCTCTTTTTTCCTTGAGTCGCCAGCAATCATTGTTCTGTCGTACTCAGCGAAAACTGTTCGAAGATGAGTGCTCTTGGTCCATTTTAAAATTGCATTCGCAATGGCCATGCACGCGGCTTCCGCTTGTCCCATGTAGCCTCCACCTGAAGTCTTCACCTCTAAATCCAGCTGTTTCCAAACATCGTCTCCTGCCTGCAGAAGCGGTTCCATGATTTTCGCGCGTGCGATCTCAGGCTCATAAATTTCGACAGGAACGTGGTTAATGTAGACTCTTCCGACGCCAGATCTGACAACGGCTCTTGCAGATGCGGTTTTTCGTTTTCCACTGACAACCAAAGTTTTCTTAGCTGGCATTTCTATTCACCTTGATTCCATCCTATTTCTCTTGAGTATTCGCCGACTGTGAAATATGAGCATTTCAGTTTTTTTGATTGAGCGTCAGCTATGGTTTCCATTTTTTGGTTCTTCAATGCTTCGGGAATCCCTATGAACACTTTAAGGTTCTTGTAGGCCAGCTTGCCCTTGGGTTGTTTGAACGGAAGCATTCCTCTGACCGTCCTTCTAACTAGTCTGTCAGGTCTTCTTTGATGTAACGGACCTTGGCCGACGCCTCCCACGGCGAGAAATTCCTTGGCTTCGGAAACTTTATTTCCCTTTCTTCCAGATATCACTGCTTTCTCGGCGTTTACTATCACTATCTCCTCGCCTGTCAACAAACGTTTGGCGATCTTGCTAGCCATTCGGCCGAGAATAAGTCTATCAGCGTTCACAACAACTGATGGTTTCGTTAAAGATTCCATTTTCTCACCCAATTATCTTTACTTTCGATCCTTTAGGGTCTTTCTTGGCAAGATCATCAAGCGAATAGCATTTGCCTTTTGCGGCTTCAATCTTGTCCCGTGCTTTTGCTGAGAAGGCAAAGGCTCCAACCGTTAATGGATGGCCAATTTGACCTGTGCCTAGGACTTTGCCTGGGACTATCACTGTTTCACTCTTGTGCGTGTATCTGTTCAAGCGGCTCACGTTGATGGCTACGCCGTTCCTTCGCGGTTTAGACAGCCGTTCAGCAACGTCTCGCCATATTCCAACATTGCTTTCTTTGCTTTGTTTCTTGAGGAAATTGACGGCGTTTATGAGTTCAGGGTTTGTGGCTCTAACTTTCCTCACTCTTTTTCACCTTGATTTGGACTTCAATCTCTTTTAGTTGTTTGTCCAGCAACGAGACTGCTTCCGTCACTGCTCGTTCTGGCGGAAGTGCTCCTGTTGATTCGATGTTCAGTATGAAAGCATTCTCTTCTCCTGAGACTTCTATCGCGTGTGGAGTTGGACAGGCTTCGGCGCAATCTTGGCATAATGTGCAAGCCATGAGATCGCGGATTTCAATTTTGTTGCCAGATTTGACAAGCACTTTTCTGGGACACATCTGGATGCATTTTCCGCACGCATTGCATTTGTTGCTGATCATTATTTGGGGGAAGTTTTTGTAAGTGCACATTGAAACTGGCTGCCATTTGGCGTGAGTTTTGCCTTTTCCAAGTCGTGCGTAAGCTTCAAGTCTTAGTCTCTGTTCCTTTGCCAGTTTTACTAGGGGTACTTTTTCGCTGACTGGTATGACTGTTTGACTTTCTGATTTGAGATCGCCTGAATAGATGGTTCTCGACCCGTCCTTGGCTTCAACGTCAATCGCAAGGGTCACCCTGCAGAGGTTGCATCCGAATTCACTCTTGCAAGGACACTCTTCAGGCAGATTGTAACTGTCTAGGTCAGTTTTGAGCGGGACGAGCCCAAGCCTATGTGAAATAACCTCATCCTGCAAGATTGAGGAGTTCTCAAGCATCACAATCTCATCTATGGCCATACAGGGAACTTCCGAGACTATCAGCCGTCTCAGAGCGTTCATGTACGTAACGTCCACTCCTTTAATCAGCAATCGCAATTGCTCTTCGCTTTTTTCAAGCACTTTTATTTCCACTTGGTTGGACACTCCATGCTAACCAGTGTGCCGTTCAATAAGACATTGGTGCATTATTTCAATTTTTCTGTCAGAAGAAGGAAGGCTTGAACCGTCTAAACTCTTCTTCCTCTTCTGCCGCCCGGCCTTCTTGTGCCATCATGCGGGATAGGCGTGACTTCCTCTATACGTTCGATACGGAACCCTGCTCTTGCCAAGGCTCTTATGGCGGCTTGTGCTCCCGGACCGGGAGTTCGAGGTCCTGACCCTCCTGGGGCTCTGACCTTGATGTGTATCGCTGTTATGCCCTTGTCTCTCGCTACGTCTGCGGCTAAGGATGCTGCGCGCATCGCAGCATATGGCGATGATTCCATTCTGGATGCTTTGACCACCATGCCTCCAGATGTTCGGGCAATGGTTTCTGCGCCTGAAATATCGGTCATGTGGATTATTGTGTTATTGTATGAACTGAAAATGTGAACTACAGCCCATTTCTCATTTTTCTTGCTTGCACTCATTGTGGTTCTCCTTTTGCTTCAGGACCCTGTTTTTGTTGCGGTGCGACTGTGATAGTTTGTCGCAGAGGATGGTTGGGGTTTGCAAGTGCGCTTTGAGCCGTGTATTCGATCTGGCTCTCTTCGGGTTTGGTCACGATGTGACCTGGTGTTTTGACTCGTTGTCCGCCGATCGATACGTGGCGGTGGGTTATGAGTTGACGAGCCTGCTGAGCCGATTTTGCTAATCCTTTCCGCAGAACGATTGTTTGAAGGCGACGTTCAAGGATGTCTTCTATTGTCAAGTCCAAAACGTCGTCCAAAACTGCTGTTTCAGGCAGAACACCCAGCCTCTTAAGGCGGGCAAGAAGTTCTTCTTCCATTTTCTTCCGTTCTTCTGCTTTCCTTCCGATAAGTGAACGGGCAGTTCCTCTGAACGTTGACAGCATCGTTTCGTGCCGCCAGAGTTCATGCTTGTTTCTCAAACCGAATTGGCCGATGAGCTTGAGTTCAGCCTGCATGATATCTGTTCGCCATGGAAATCGCGGAGTTGCGTACTTCTTTCTCTGCTTTTTGATATCGCCCATTACTTTGTACTCTCCGCTGCACCTGGCCTCTGCATCAGAGTCTTCTTCTTGACTCCCAAGGCTTTACCTGCTCTGCCTGTGGTCTTAGTTCGTTGTCCCCGAACACGCAAACCATAGGCGTGTCTGTAGCCACGCCAAGACTTGATAATTTTCATCTGTTCAATGTCCATCTTGTTCCTGAGAATAAGTTCAGCGCTGATTAGATGTCCATCCTTACCAGTTTCACCATCTTTTCTCCTGTTCAAAAACCAAGATGGCAACCCGTGTTTGGAAGGGTCTCTTATCACATCTTCAATTTTCTCCACGTCTGTTTCAGTGAGAAAACCAGCTCGTTTGTCGGGGTTTATCCCCGCCTTCTTCAGTATAGCGTTTGACAGGCTCAGACTTATCCCTTTTATCTTTGGCAAAGCGTAAGACGTCTTCAATGTGCCGTCAACGTCAGTGCCAATGATTCTAAGCCGGTACCGAAATTCTTCCGACATTCAGCGACATCCATTATAGTCTGAAGCTAACTACGAAATAAACCGTAGTATATTTGAATGTTATGGTCTGTTTCCTTCTGAAGGATTGTTCTGCCGTCAGCTCCTTTTTGTCCCGGGTTCTCCTTGCTTCAACATGTTCAACATTTTAGTTCGAGGGCAGGGTTCATGAGGTCTTTTTGCCTACAACGCTGACAAGTGACAGATGATTCCTGAATCAGCCTCTGAAAAAGAAAAGACGAAGAGTGAAACGCATTGGGAGGGAGGAGCCTTATTGAGCTGGTTCAAGCGAAAAAAAGCGCGAGAAAGACCGGAGAAGTGCTTCTGGTCTACCATGCTTCTGGATGTTGATATCTGACGACGGGTGTTGTGTCTTTGGAAGGTTCTTTCCTGAGGAAGTCTTCGAGTGAGGTGAGGATTTCTCGGTGGTTTTCCTCGTCCTTGATTATGAGTTCGAAAATGCCCTTCAAGCTCTCAAAATCTATCTTGTACATTTGGGAGATTTCTTTCGCCATGAACTGAAATGTCTTCAGCTGAACAAGGACGAAATATTCCTCACTGAGCGAGTTTTCGAGGCAGGCTAATCTGTGCATCAAATCCGGAACGTCAGCTTCATTCAATTTGTTCTTGCCAGTCATCTCCTCTGACAGAGCAGTAATTTGGGTCCACACCTGTTTCAGCTTGTTCTCGCAGTCTTCTGTCTTGGGAGCTGATTGCGAAATGGTTTGAGCTATTCCCTTCATTATTACTGAATGTTTGAGGCTGTCGTATGCGATGTAGATGAATGACGACCGGGTTAGCTGGTTGCCCGTTTTTTCTGCCATATTGCGGTACAGTGAGAACGCTCGCTCTTCTAAGTTGCTGGAGCAGTATAGAAAAGCTGCGATATCTTTTGGGTCCTTGACGTCGACCAATGGCATCATTCCTCGGATATTAGTTGAGAAGTCTGGGTTCTTAGCGATAAATGGGTTATGAATTCACGATTCACGGTTCTGGAGCTATGTTCCAGTTTCGATCTTGTTCATTCTTGCTTCTTGAAGTTAAGCACGGCTATGCATATGTCCCTGATGTCAAAGCGGCCGCTACCGTCTATGTCACAGTTTGGATTCTAGTTGAGAGATCAGAGCGCGCGCTGCGGCTGAACCGATTGAAAAAACCGATGTGTCAACAGAGCCTTCTTGCGGTTTCTATGGTTTTTTCGGCTGTTGAAGCTGAGAACAGTAGATCATCTATCGTGGCTATGAACGTGGCGAGCCTTCCGTCGTAGTTTATCGTGGTCACCACTCTTTTTCCGCTTTCAAGTGTTCTTATCGATAATCCTTTGGGTGTTTTGATGTTGTCGGGCGAGATTGCTTCTGCGACGGCATGGGAGGTTCTTGTGGTGCTATATTCCAGAATGATTTGGGCCTGCATTTTTCTTTCCTTCTAGCTGTTTGCCGACAAGTTCGTTTACGATTTTCAGGAATTCGTTGACGTCTTCTATTGGAACTTGAGCGCCTGCGGCTACGTTGTGACCTCCGCCTTTCCCATGAAATTTCTCAGCTGCCATCTGCATAATTTCGCCTAGGTTCAGGCCTTTGCTTACGACGGTGTCCATGGTTCGGGCAGAAATCTTTGCTATTCCTTCTTCTTGCAGGTTAGAGTAGGCTATCAAGGGTTTTTCTGGGTTTGGAAGGTTTGAGACTAGAATTGAGGATATGGCTCCGACCATTTTGTCGTTGATGAAATCTTCGCCGAAAACGACATAGATGTTTGAGAACTCTTGCATCCGCTCAGGTTTCTCCATCACCCAGCCCAAATACTTGTTGATGGTGCGTCTGTAATCTTCTAAGAGTCTGTTGGCCGCTTCAAGCGATGATCCTCTGTCGCCCATGCACACGGCGACCCCTAGTCCAGCTTTGTTCATCCTTCCCGAAGCGTTGAGCAGCACTGAGAATTCTCGTGCGTCTCTCAGAGGTGTCCATGGTTCTTCACGGTTCAGAATGTAGACGCTTCCGATCAGGTTGGTTACTTCATAGTGGAGTCCTTTGGAAACCAGATGGTCGGCCAATTTTGAACAAAGTCGTTTTTTCTCGTCTTCTGTTAGGTCTCGCAGAGCCCGCCACTTATCGCCGTTCATAGGTTCTATGCCGAGGCTTTTCAGAAAGGCTAGACTGTTGTTTTCGTCTCCGCTTATGCCTGGAATGAATGGGGTTGTGGTAGACGCCAAGGCTTTCAGAATCGGACGGGTTTCTCTGCCGAAAAAAATCAGGTCTTTCTCAACAGTCACAAGTCCTGAGGCCGTTGCGTCTTCGACAATCTTCTGGTTTAGTCCTCTGAGCGTTCTCTGATCGTACTTGTCCTGCATGTCTCCGAGGGCTCCAACGATCGCGACTGGGGACAAGTCAACGTTCTTTTTGTCCATAGCTTTGGCTACGAAATAGGTGACGCCTGAACCGCTTACATCCCTTGCACCGTCAATGCCGTGGAGGTGAGGATTGACATGTACAAAGTTTTCTGATTCTTTGCCTATGATTTGATGATGATCCAGAATTGCTATTTTGAAGCTCGCGAGTTTCTCAGTCAGCAGGTCGACGTATCCGCTTCCTAGATCGGTGAAAATAGCGAGTTGAGGCTTGTCAGACAGTATTTCGCCCACGATCTTGTTTTCGATCCATTGAGTAATGCGAATTCGGAAGCGGGCGTCCAATCTGAATAATGCCTTGCCCATTATGCCGGCTGCGGCAACTCCGTCAGCATCTAGGTGCGAGAAAACATTAATCAAACCGTCCTGTTTCACGGTCTCCAATATTGTTTGCGCGGCCTTTTCGGCAGATGTGAGGAAACCTGAAAACTGGTCATTTGAAGGCGTAGCCATCACGATCATCCTAGCCTACTTGAACGAGGTTATTTAAAGATTTAAGATGGGTTATCCTGTGATGTGCTGAAAAATCCGATGAAGAAAGGTTCTTGTTATTGTAGGTCTAGGTTATTGAGGCGATCTTGGGCTCATATTTCCAAGTCGCAGATAAGATGCCTTCTTTCTTGTAGAATCTTGACAACTTGTGTATCTTCGCTTCGATGAGTTGGAGCGCTCGTCGATTGTAGAGGTCAGTCCTGTTTTTCTCAAGATGAAGCCCGAGACTCTCAGCCTTCTTGAGGAGGCTTGCCAGATCCTCAGGAAAAGCTGGAGCCAATTCGTTCTCCTTCATGATTTTCAAAACTCGCTTGCCGGTTATCGGTCTTGACAGTGGCACCGAATATTGATCTCTGAGAATTGTGCCAATTCGGCTTGCTGAACTGCCTTCCTTTGCCAATTTGACTATGAGGGCTTCGACTTCTTCAGGCTGATATTTGCACCAGTTTGGAGCACGTTTGCTGACTGGTCTTGTCTCATGTGACTTTCCCTTTTCCTGTTTTGGCATGATGTATCCCTAAGCTGATCTCTATGAGCGAAGGCAAACGCATATTTAAAACTAACTCAGTCTTTCTGACAATAACCGTCTAATTCATTCATTTCCTCTTTCTAGCGCGCGCGAAAACATTTACAACCACAACCGCTGCATGTGGCTTCATACTTTTTCCGCCGTGTCGGTGATCTTCTAGCGTGCGCTCCACGGAAATCGCCATGTGACCACGGCGCCCTATTTGGATCGCTTGTCGTGTCGCCGACTGGCACGTGCTGGCTTCTCCCCGTTGTCAAACGCTGTCAACTTCTCTTTCACTACATCGATATTGATTTTTCTGTTTTTCAATTGGTTAGATTTCTCGATCTCGTTAACATGCCAAGATCTCTTGCGATCGTAATAGACAGCCATCACGAAACCTCCTGAGAGCACCAGAAAACCAGCTGTTGTCAGTATTAATCCAACCGAAGAAGACGGGCTTAAAGGATGCTGATCAATCATCGGGATCAATAATAGTTGTCCAGTCATGACCACGGTTATTATTAGTCCTCCGACTAATGAGACCATCCCAAGGACCATCATTAGAAACGCCAAAATCTCGTTGTGAGCATACTGGTCTGCCTTCCTGTAGAGCCAATCTTCAAAAGACAATGTGGTCACTCAGCTTCAAAGCGTACTTTCTTGGTTGGACGGGGTAAAGCTTACGATTCATCAATACATATCCAAGATACTTATCTCTAGCCGTCGTATGTCTTGGCGCGCACTGGAAGGCTTACACACCAACTCGAAAAAGAAGACGTTTCCGCCAAGCGAGCTTGCGAACAGTGGTTCTTGTCAGCTCTAAAATGATTCTTATTGGTCTTCTACTCTTCTATCTTGATTGTTTCACTTCTGCGCTTCGTACGAAGTATGACTAGGGCAAAGCAAGCACGGGTGCATTTGGTCTGACTCTGATTTTCATAGGCGCCGTGCTTCCAATAACCCGCTTGTTGCAGGAACGTTCTCGTCAGATAAGACGTGTGCCCAACGAGCACTACTGCGAACCGCTAAAGGCTGAGATTCGACGGACACTTTTGGTTGGTTGTATAGCGCACGCGCGCTGGCTTGTCCCTAAATTAGCTTAATGTTTATTTTGAGAAGTGGAGTCTCGTATTTTGTGTTACGCCCAAGCACAGGAGGTGAATCCTTTAGCTGGACAAGATGAACACGAGACCCTTGAAACCCTCTTCCGAAACGTTGACTTAAGCTTTGCTGGGAATGTCTTGCTCGGCTGCTTTCACGCTTACGGTGCAGGGAGGCGTCCGAGGAACCCGTTAGGCGTCTTCAGGGCCTTCATAGTCATGCGCATGAAGGGCGTCCGCAGTCTGAGGGAGATGACGAGGCTTCTCGATGTCGATACGCGGCTTAGAAAGCTGTGCCTCATCAAAACAGGCGAGAAGGGCTACCCGAGAAGCGTTCTCAGCAGGTTCATCCGCAAAGTCGGAGAAGACAACCTCACCAAGATAATAGAGGAGAAAGTAGTCAAACTATTGAAGAGCAGCAGCGCAGGAGAGGTAGACGTTGTGCTGGACGCTTCTTTCATCAAGGCCTGGAGTACACGCCATCCACTGGACAGCCAGAAAGGCCTTTCTGACGATGATGCAAGGGTCGGGAGAACAGGCAGAACCTTCGGCTTAGGCTACAAGCTTCATCTGTCCATAGACTCCCAGAGCATGCTTCCTTTGGCTGGCGTCTTTGCCTCTGCAAACCAGAACGAGAAGAAACACTCACCAAACATGCTGGAAAAGACCAAGAATACTCTGAAACGGTGCGGAGCCAAACTGAGAAGCGTGATAGCAGACAGCCAGTACAGCGACGGCAAGCTCAGAAGTGCTGTTAACGCCGCAGTCATTCCATACCCGGCAAACCAGAAACGCGGTGTCATGGGGCTCCTTAGAGTGGACAAGAAGTTTCGAACCTACGGGCCGGAAGACCAGAAAAGAGAGTATCACAAGAGGCCTCACATTGAAGCGGTCTACAGCTTCCTCAAGACCCAGTACAGTTTGGCCATAAACAAGGTCAGAGGCGTAAAAAACGTGGCTTCCTACGCGCTCTACAGCCTGCTGTGCTTGGTTCTGAACAGAGAAGCAGCAGAAAACATCAGAAGACCCGACAAAGCAGTCTCACCAACCTACTTCAACACCTAATAAAGGGACAAGGCAGCGCGCTATGTTGAATTCATCAAGCCCATGATTGCAGCTTCTAACCATTAAGAATAAAGGTCACTTTTGCGCGCTAGCCTTAACGCGTGCTATTCTATTCTTGTGCCCAGCTCAACCTTTCTGTCGGGTTGAATTAGAAACCAATTGTTCTCCCTGGTTCTGTCCGCCACACCTAGAGTGAGAACTTCAGACTGAAAGTTGGCGATTTGCTTGGAGGAAAAGTTGACAACAGCCACAACTAGTCTTCCCTTCAACTCGTCTTTTCTGTATCCCGTGATTTGGGCACTAGAATTCTTCACACCTATTTCATGACCGAAATCTATTTTAAGTTTGTAAGAAGGTTTTCTTGCTTCAGGAAAATCTTCCACTTCTAAGACCTTGCCCACCCGCATCTCAACTTTTCTGAAATCGGCATATGTAATCATTAAAACACACTGCTAGAAACGTACTGTGCATCAACTATGAATAACTATGTGCCAAGTTGGAAAGCAGACCAAGACTTTAGAGCTTTGGCACAAGGACGCGTAACGCACTGAATTAGGATTCGGGAAAAAAGTGACAGTGTAGGAGAAATCTCCATTCAGCGCGTGATATGAGTGCCACTAACGTTTGGCGCGCGATGCAAATGCACAAATGATGCGAAAGGTTCTATTTTTGGATGGGATGGTAACCTATTGTGAAAGCAAATAGCAAATACTCCACTTTGTTGACAGCATTTTTCATGACGTTGGCTATGGATTCCACGATGACCTTCACTATGACCACAATAATGACAGGATGGACTTCCGGTTTTCTCCAGAGATTCCTAGGAGGATGGGTCATAGGGTTCGC
>DATEYW010000009.1:0-6199 GCA_035256045.1 Bathyarchaeia archaeon
TCTTTGAGTAGTCTTTTGTCGACGTTCTTGCGGTAAGTCATCTGTGTTTCCCTCAGCGAAGGCAAAAATCTATATTGTTATGTATCCCTGTCTGCGCAGCTGCTCCGCTTGCCCCTTCGTGTACCGCCAGATCAAGTCTCCTCGTTTATCGCTTTGGAAATCCCATGGAGAAACCAGAACAACGTCTCCCTCGCGAATCCACACTCGCCTTTTCATCTTACCGCGTATGCGACATAATAGCTCACGTCCGTCTTGACATTTCACAAGGATACGGTCATACCCAAGTAATTTCACTGCTATCCCGAGAACCTCATTCTCGCCGGGAAGCACAAGTCTATTTATCTCACCCTCTGAAAGAACCTTCTTCTTACCCAATCAGGCACCCCGAACACATTGTATTACAAGAAGTGTGATTTCACCCTTTTAAGACTATGTTCCATCAATCCAGCATTGACTCGCTTTGTAAGAAGCTCTAGCGCCCTCTGCAATCTGTTGAACTTCGAGGCTGCCGCAATTCTCTTTTCTTGTATTCTATTTAGTTCTATTTGCTATGATTCTCGGCGGCCTTCATTATTAGATCTTCACTATTTGTGCGTGTGGAATCCCTTCAATGCTCAAAACTGCCTCAGGATGAACAAACCCTCTGTCTATCGCTTTTTTGACCACATGCTTGCCAACCATGTTGACAATAGTCGAGTCTTTTATCAGGTCAATCGCTTCCTCGATTGCCACGCGCCTGCCGTTGTAGAAGTTCTCCTTTACGCAGAAGACTATTTTCCCCTCCCGAAGAGTCTTGCCAAGAATGTCAGCGTCACACATGCACAAAAGAACGTTTCGACCGATCTTTTTCAAGTTCATATAAACATCCAATAATCAGACGCTCTCAAAGCTGCTTGATTGATGATCTCGCACCGCAGGCTTGGCACACAAGAAATGAAAGGCGCTTCTCCTTCACCACTTTCGTGTCTGGCCGTTTGCAGACAGGGCAGACAACAAACGTTTCTAAGTATCGCTGCATCAACCTTTCAAACGTGTCTTCTTGGAATTTGCCTTGGAAAATGACTCTGTTACTTTGCATTGTTGCCGCAGTCGCCATCTCGCCACTGAGAAATTTCAGCAAGTGCAGCGGGTCACGGTCTAACGCGTCTGCTATTTCTTTGAAATTGAAGATAACGGTCCGCATACCTATCTTTGCATAGTGTAACCTGGGAATCTCTAGGCGTTCACGCTTGGATGTGATTTCCGGCAACTGAGTTCTTGCTCTTTTGAGCAAAGACTCGTATTCATACTCCATCGGCAAATTCTCCACCAGAATCAAGAAGCATCAGAGTATTAAAGACTTTTTTGTCGTCTTCATGAATTTCTTAGGCAAAGCGAGGAATTGATGAACGCGTTTTTTGGGGAAAATGATAAGAACTGTCATCGCAGACAACAGCTGGGGAGCAGCAGTGGGACATACGTATTTGTACACTGGAACTGGCGCGGGGAAGACAGCTAACGCTCTTGGCCTGGCGCTTCGATCAGTTGGACACAAGCGCACAGTAGTAATCGTTCAGTTTATGAAGTGGTGGAAGAATACTGGCGAATTCAAAATACAAAACATGCTCGCACCTTACTATGAAATCTATCAGTTCGGACGAAAGGGCTGGATTGGATTAGGCAATCTCGGCGAAGAGGATAAGAAACTCGCGGTGAAAGCCCTCAGATTTGCAGAGAAAGCGGTCAAAGAGAAGAAACCTTCTCTCCTGATTCTGGATGAGATAAATCTGGCCTTGTACTGCCAGCTACTCGACGTGAAGGACGTCATCGATTTTCTAAACAGAATTCCTAAGGACACAGATGTTGTGCTGACTGGAAGATTCGCTCCAGAAGAGCTTGTTGATCGCGCAGACTTTGTGAACGAAATTAGAGACGTAAAATCTCCAAAAAACATGGTCACTACAATAGGAATCCAGTACTAGCGTCGAAAAATACCGTCTTAATAGGCACCGTAGTTTCTAGAGATCATCATCTTTCCTCGCAGCAGTTAGCCTGCAAGATAGGAGAATATGTTTGAAAAGCTTAAAGAAGCTCTCGCATCCTACAGTCTAGTTCACAGCGGTGAAAATCGTGACCAGACGCAGTCACCCCTACATAGCCAACTCCGTCCCCGAGACAAAACAAGAAATGATGCGTGAGATAGGCATAGAAAGCATTCAAGAATTGTACAGAGATGTTCCTGCCAAATTTCTTTTGAAAAAGAAACTCAACATTCCTCAGACAGGCTTGTCTGAATTTGCCGTAAGAAGACACGTTGAAAAACTTCTGTCGAAAAACGGGGCAGGCACCGGCATTTCGACGTTTCTCGGAGCAGGATGCTGGCCTCATTACATTCCAGCCGTAGTCGAAGAGGTGATCGGGAGGAGCGAGTTCCTTACCTCGTATACGCCGTACCAACCTGAAATTTCACAAGGGATGCTGCAGGCTCTCTTCGAATATCAGAGCTTGATTTGCGAGCTTACAAACATGTCGATCGCCAACTGCTCCATGTATGATTGGGCCTCAGCACTCGGAGAAGCCGCGCGAATGGCTACGAGGGTTAAAGGAAAAAAGGAGATTCTCGTTCCAAAGATTATTCATCCTGAAAGACTTTCCACGCTGAAGGTCTATTCAAACCCAGCAGGAATAGATATTCGCCAGATCGACTACGAAAGAGAAACAGGGAGGCTCAGCCTCAGTGACCTCAAAAGCAAGATTTCGGACAGAACCGCTGCCGTATATGTTGAAAATCCATCTTATCTAGGATTCCTCGAGAATCAGGTTGATGAAATCGCTAATGAAGCTCACTCTCATGACGCACTTTTCATAGTGGGTGTTGACCCTACATCGCTTGGCATTTTGAAATCTCCGGGTGACTATCAGGCTGACGTTGTTATTGGAGAAGCACAGCCTCTTGGCAATGCTATGAATTTTGGAGGCCCACTTCTTGGAATCATGGCTTGCCGAGACGACATGACTTTAATTCGTCAGATGCCGGGAAGAATAATCGGTCTGACAACCACTCAAGACAATTCTCGTGAAGGCTTCTGCATGACCATGCAGACGCGGGAGCAGCACATAAGACGGGAAAAGGCAACCTCAAACATCTGCACCAATGAGGCTTTGTGTGCCGTTGCCTCAGCAGTATACATTGCCCTGCTTGGACCCGAAGGCTTCCACGAAATCGGAGAAACGATCACATATAATTCTGCTTATGCGATGCGTTTACTCTCGAGAGTGAGCGGAGTAGAAGCTCCTGTTTTCAAAGCGGCGCATTTCAAAGAATTCACAGTGAATTTTGACAAGACGCGTCTGACTGTGGAGACCGTGAATCGGAAACTTCTGAAACGCAACATCCAGGGAGGAAAAGACTTGTCAAAAGAGTTCCCCGAACTTGGACAGACGGCGTTATTTTGCGTGACTGAAATTCATACGAAAACGGAGATACAGCGTTTAGCAGATGCAGTGGAAGAAATATCTAGAGGAAAGTGAGGCAGCATATGTTTCGACAGTCAAGATGGAATGAACCGCTCATCTTCAGACTAGGTAGTAAAGGCAGAATAGGTCATGTTCTTCCAGAAGCGGACGAAGAGATCAAGAAAACCATAGGCGACGCGAGCACAATCTTGCCTGGAAACATGTTGAGAACTACGAAGCCAATTCTCCCAGAACTCTCAGAAGTTGAGGTTGTACGGCATTTCTTCAGGCTTTCTCAGATGAATTACGGCGTCGACTCGGGATTTTACCCCCTTGGAAGCTGCACGATGAAGTATAACCCAAAAATAAACGAGGTTCTTGGAACCCTGCCACAACTTAGGGGCATCCACCCTTATCTTGACGGAAATAAGGCTCAAGGGATACTTGAGTTACTTTTCAAACTTGAACGGTGGCTCAGCGAGATAACTGGAACTCATGAAGTCTGTCTGCAGCCAGCAGCTGGAGCTCATGGCGAGTTTCTTGGCACCTTACTCATGCACGCTTGTCTTACAGCAAACGGCCAGTGTGGAAAAAGGACGGAAGTCATAGTTCCAGATTCCTCTCATGGAACAAACCCTGCAAGTGCTTCGATGGCAGGATTCAACGTGATTGTCATTCCCTCCGGTTCCGACGGCTGCGTAGACTTGGAGGCGTTGAAATCAGCTGTCTCGCAAAGAACGGCGGGATTGATGCTTACTAATCCAAATACGCTTGGACTGTTCGAAAAGGACATTGAAGAAATAGCCAAGATTGTACATGAAGCCGGCGGATTGCTCTACTATGACGGAGCTAACCTCAACCCCTTATTGGGTAAAGTTCGCCCCGGGGATATGGGTTTTGACATAGTGCACATCAACATCCACAAGACTTTCAGCACGCCTCATGGCGGAGGTGGCCCTGGCGCAGGTCCAGTCGGAGTGACAAAAGACCTGGCAAAGTTCCTGCCTGTTCCGCGCATCGTGAGTGACGGCGACAAATACCGCCTTGATCACGATAGCCCGCAGAGTATTGGGAAGATCCGCAGCTTCTACGGAAACGTTGCGGTGCTCGTCAGGTCATACGCCTACATATTGAGCATGGGTCTTGAAGGGCTCGAAGAGGCAGCTGAAGTATCAGTGCTTAACGCCAACTACATGATGAAAAAGCTGAAAGAAATCAAAGGATTGACACTACCTTACGATACGGTGAAACCAAGAAAACACGAATGTGTGGTCAGTGCTAAACCTCTCAACGACGCGACTGGCGTGTCCGCAGCGAACATCGCAAAAAGGCTCCTTGACTATGGTTTTCACTCTCCAACAATATATTTCCCTTTAATTGTTGACGAAGCTTTAATGGTCGAGCCAACTGAAACCTACGATAAAGAGGAAATAGACGGATTCATCGAAGCGACAAGTAAAATCTGTCAGGAAGCTTACGATAACCCCGATGTAGTTCTAAAAGCTCCACACAACACATCCATCTCGAGACTAGACGAGGTCAAGGCATCTCATCCAAAGACAATGACCCTCAGCTGGCGAATGCACCAGATACGACAACAAAAAGCACGGTGAAATTGAGGAAGACGTATATAGGAATATTCGAGAGCATAATCTACCAAAAGAATGTGGATGTGTTAGAATTTGACTGAGATAGAAGACAAAGTTCGTGCAGCCGTCGGACAAGTTGAGGATCCTGAAACAGGCATGACTTTTGCAGCTATGGAAATGATCACCAGTGTCAAAGAAGAATCACCAGGTGTCTTCAAGATCGAATTCGTTCCAACAAGCCCGTTCTGTCCGATCGCCTTCAAGCTTGCAGCGGACATAAAGAGCGCAGCCCTGAAGGTCCAAGGTGTCAAAAAAGCGTTAGTGTACTGTCGCGGCCATCAGATGGAACAGCGAATAAATGAAATGACCAATAAGGAATAGCAAGAAAGAGCATTAGCCTCTCTTTTCCTATTTCTACATCAAACAGTCACTCTTTCTCTCTGCCTATTTGTTCTTAAGTATACAGCGTAAGAAATTGCCACCAAACCTGCAATGACTGCGAGAACGGATGTCACAAGCAGGAAACCAGTCATCTGGTAGGGGATCCCAACCAGTCCCAAAACTGGAAAGTAGATTGCAATCAAAACTCTAGCGCTTTGCTCAAGGTTGACATATTTCACGTGGGAATTGTCAAGCCAGACAGCCACATTTCCTGTTCCGTAGATTGCGTCTATCGTGCTGTTCTCAAACCAGGCAGAAATGTCACCTTGAAAATCCGCAACTTCTAAGTACGAATTGTTCACAGAAAAATCTGTTTTGCCGCCTAATGTATCAATAGAACGAATTCGAGAGTTGTTTGCGTCTATCGATGCATGCGTTGACTGATCGAAACCGGTCCGTATGCTCCCAACTTCTGATTCATTTATTGAGGTCTTTGAATTCTCCCAGAGGTAAGCACCGTCAAAAGAACAGTCGTAGGTTTCCAAGGAAGAGTTGCCGAACATTGCGAACCCTGACGGGCGGTCGATTGGGCTGTTGCTCTTGAAACGCATGTGATTTGCGAATACTGCAGAGTCATTGCGTCCTATGATGAGACCCTTTCCAGTCAGTTCTGAGTCCGTTATGTTGATCTGCGCCTGTCCATAGGCTTCTATGTTGCAGTAGTCAGCTGTACGGTTGAAAAGGACACTCGAGTTGACTATGAGAAGGCGGGCGTTTCCTCTTAGCAGAATACT
>DATEYW010000010.1:0-7405 GCA_035256045.1 Bathyarchaeia archaeon
CTTCATCAAGACAATAGAGATTGGCTAATCAGCCATCTTCCTTTTTTTGTTTCCACACATAAAACATCTGTACTAGCTAGGCTCAACGTGAACAGTGACTATTGTTTCTTGAAAATTCTGCTTGATTTGCTCTTCTACCAACGATGCCATATTGTGTGCCGCTTCAACGGAGATTTCGGGCGTGAAATAGCAGTTTACGTTAATGTAGCGTTTCTTGTTAGCAACATAGGTGACTATTCCTCTTATGCGAAAAGCCTGTTGATAACCATCAGCGACGCCGTGAACTATTCTCCTGATTTCTTCTTCGTTTACAGCCACACCCTTTCTCTCTTTGAGAGTGAAGGGCTCTATGTGAACCGCGACGTTTTCAACATTTTGTATTCGCTGATATACCACCTTCTCGATGCCTTCAGCGATTTCGTGAGCTTTCTTGATAGATAACTTTGGATCTACATAGGCGTGTAACGTAACGTACAGTTTGCCACCGGTGTATGCAATGTTTATTTCATGAGCCTCCTTAACGCCTTGCACTTCCTCCGCCAGAGCTTCGACCAGCTTCTCAGTGGTCATCTCTGCAGTAGACGGTTTAGTCTGTATGTTAACCTCCGAATTTCCGACGATCTTCTTTATGTCAGCTTCAATACTCGCTGTCAGGTCATGAGCCTCGTCCAGCGTCAGATAGTCTGGAATCTGCACTGTTGACCTAACGAAGGTCTTGCCACCCGCTTTTCTGATCTTCAAGTCGTCAATCTTGGTGACTTCCTTTCTAGACGTCATCGCTGCCCTCACCTTTCTGGCTACTTGCTTTGACACTGTATCACTCAGCTCCATTGCACTGGACCAGACAAGCTTCAAGCTGAGGTAAGACAGAAGCGTGCCGAGAACAATCGATGCTAAGGAGTCTCCCAATTGAAATCCGAGGGTTGCCAAGGCAAACCCGAAGAATGCGATGATAGTTGAACTCAAATCTGCTATGGCATGATAGAAACCAGCTTTCATCGTCGAGCTCTCGCCCTTGCTGACTCTAAGCAACGTTCCAACTCTGAAAAAATCTATGCAAAACGTGTAGCCAATAGCAATGAACCCGACGTACTCGACGCCGAATTTCAAAGCCTGACCAGAAAGCATTTTCAAGATTGCTTCGTACATGATGAGCATCGCGGTCCCTATCAAAGCGATTCCTCCTGTAAGTCCACCTATGGCTTCGAATTTCTCATGCCCATACATATGTTCCTCGTCAGGCGGCTTCACAGAAATGCGGATGACGAAGAAAAGAAGTATCGTGGTCAAAGCGTCAAGCGTGGCATGCAAACCGTCGCTAACTATCGCAAGACTGTTAACAAGCAACCCAAGAATTAGCTCAACCAAAACAACGCTCGAAATCGCGATTGCCGAGCGTTTCAGAGCCTTCAGCCTATATTCGCTTTTCAGTGTCTTCAACACACCATGTGCGGTATAATGCTCAAACATTCGCGATTTAAGAGTTACGCACCGACAACACCTTGCGGAAGATGAAGCCAAGATGACCTTCCATTGACACGTCAGTAAGAACCCGTGGCTGAGGATGCGAAGCATGAATAGATATTTACGTACGAAAGCAGTATTGAAAGAAAAGGTCGATCTGCATGGACTACGTTCCAATCCGCCAAATACTAGACGGACGCTTTGAGGAAAAGAAGGTAGCGATCAGAGGATGGGTCTATCGCAAAAGAGAAGGAAAACAGACGATTTTCCTCGTTATACGAGATTCGTCAGGGACTATTCAATGCCCAATCAAGAAAGACGTACCTGCTTGGCTTGAGGCGGAAAAAGCCACAATCGAATCCTCCTTAACGGTCGAGGGCACAGTGAAAAAGGATCCCAGAGCCCCCGGTGGATATGAAGTTGTGGCGGACAAGTTGTCGATTATCGGGCTAGCTGAACTTTTCCCCATAACGAAAGATAAGAGTGAAGAGTTTCTGAGAGATGTCCGTCATCTGTGGCTTCGCAGTCGCCATATGAATCTTGTGATGAAAGTAAGAAGTGACGTTCTCCGTTTCACTAACGAATTCTTCCATAGGCAGGAGTTCGTTGAAGTTTCGCCACCGATGTTCATAACGAGTGCGTGTGAAGGCGGATCGACATTGTTCAGTCTGAAGTATTTCGACCAGCCAATGTATCTGACACAGAGCGCTCAGCTGTATCTTGAAATCCTCATCTACTCTCTCGAAAAAGTCTATTGCGTTGCACCATCATTCAGGGCTGAGAAAAGTCGAACAATAAGACATCTGACTGAGTATTGGCACATCGAGGCAGAGCAAGCTTTTGCAGAAATGAAAGACCTCATGAAACTTGAAGAAGAACTGTTGACTCATATCTGTAGAAGAACAATTGAAGACTGCAAGAATGAGTTTGCAGAGTTGGGGGCGGACATACAGAAACTGCAAACCGCCAAACCGCCATTCCCGAAAATCACCTATAAGGAAGCTATTCAGAGACTCAACGCGAAAGATTTCAAGACTGAATGGGGCACCGACTTGGGTTACGAAGAAGAGAAGGCTTTGGCAGATGATTTCGGAAAACCCTTCTTCATATACGACTATCCGAAAGAAATCAAAGCATTCTACTGCAAGACTTACAGAAACAACCCTGAAATCGCAATGTCAACAGACATGCTGGTTCCCAGAATAGGCGAGATCTCAACAGGCGGCGCCAGAGAAGATGACAAAGAAAAATTGGTGTCGCGACTTAACGAACTAGGGCTAAACGAAAAAGACTATGATTGGTACATTGACCTGCGGCGATATGGAACCGTGCCACACGTCGGTTTTGGGATGGGATTAGAAAGACTGTTGACATGGATGCTTGACCTAGAAAACATAATTGACGCTATACCGTTTCCGAGAACGACCAGAAGATTCTACCCGTAACGTTCTGATTGAAGTCTAAAGAAAAAAATAGGCAGCAGAAACTACTTCTTTTCCAGTTGTTTCCGCAGCTCTTCATAGGTTGCCTTTATTTCGCTAATTGACCCCTCGTCTTCAAGCGTTGAAACGTCGCCAAGAGCTGCTCCGGACAGCACCGCTTTCAACAACCGTCTCATTATCTTTCCGCTACGCGTCTTTGGTAACTTGCCTACGATTATAATTGCGTCTGGAGTTGCTATTGGCCCAATGGTGTTTCTGATGTGTTTCACGAGGTCTGCTCGCAGTTCGTCCGATGGTGTGTAGCCGCTTCTTAGCACCACGAACGCCACTGGGACTTCGCCTTTGATCGGGTCTTCCTTGCCCATGACCGCGGCTTCTGAAACTGCAGGGTGCGAAACGAGTTCGCTTTCAAGCTCAACCGTGCCTATTCGGTGACCCGCCACTTTCAATACTTCGTCGGCCCGTCCGAGCAGCCAGAAGTACCCGTCCATGTCTTTCACCGCGTAGTCGCCTGTGTAGTAAATGTTTGCCCATCTTCCAAAGTATGTCTGCTTGTACCTTTCCGCGTCTTTCCAGATGGTTTCGAGCATCCCGGGCCACGGCATTTTGATCACAAGAAAACCTCTCGTCGCTGTTGGAGAAGGCTGGCCTTTCTCGTCGTAGACTTCCGGGTACACACCTGGCAATGGATATGTCGCTGAGCCGGGTTTTAACGGTACAAGTTCAAGGCCTGCCAAGGGAGCTATCATGAAGCCGCCTGTTTCGGTTTGCCACCAAGTGTCAATGATCGCCAATTGCTCTTTCCCGATGACACGATAGTACCATTTCCACGCTTCAGGGTTGATCGGTTCGCCCACCGATCCCAAGAGTCGCAGACTGCTTAGGTCATGTTTGTTTATCCATTGTTCTCCGAATTTCATGAACATTCTTACAGCCGTCGGCGTAGTGTAGAGTATCGTGACTCCGTGTTTCTCTATCATCTCCCACCACCTGTCCTGAGCGGGATAGTCCGGCGTTCCTTCAAAAATGAGAGATGTTATTCCCAGTGCCAGGGGAGCATAAACATTGTACGTGTGCCCTGTGATCCAACCTATGTCGGCCGTGCACCACCAGATGTCTTTCTCGTTCGGATTGAAACCCCACTTGAGCGTCCAGTATCCCCAGACCAAGTAACCACCAGTGCCATGCTGGATTCCTTTGGGTTTGCCCGTTGTTCCAGATGTGTAAAGTATGAATAGTGGTTCGCTGGCTTCCATCGGCTCGGGCGGAACATAAGCGTTCGGTTCCACCTTGCTCATTGCTTCATGGTACCAGACATCGCGACCTTCCTTCATCGGAACAACCTGTCCGGTCCTCTTGACTATGATCGCTTTGTGGATGCTTGGTGTGTTCTGCAACGCGCGGTCCGCAGTGTCTTTTAGCGTCACTGTTTTTCCTCTTCTGAAGGCACCGTCTGCTGTCACGAGAATCTTGGCTCCGCAATCGTTCATTCTGTCTCCAAGTGCTTCTGCACTGAAACCGGAGAAGACTACTGTGTGGACTGCGCCTAAACGCGCCACTGCAAGCAGTGTGATTGGCAGTTCCGGAATCATCGGCAGGTAAACAGCTACTCTGTCGCCTCTCTTGAGTCCGAGATCCTTCATGACTTTGGCAAGCTTGTTGACCTCTCTATAGAGCTGATAGAAGGTGTACGTTCTGACTTCGCCGTTCTCTCCTTCCCAAATGTACGCGAGCATGTTCTTTCTAACTGTCTGCAGGTGTCTGTCCAAAGCGTTGTAACATATGTTGAGTATGCCGCCGGAAAACCATTTGTAGAAAGGCGGGTTGGAATCATCCAGAACCTTGTCCCATGTCTTGAACCAATCTATGGCTTTGGCCTTTTCAGCCCAAAACTCCTGTGGGTTCTTTGTTGATCTCTCCCACTCTTCCTTCAGGATTCTTCGGGGGTAAATTTTTTCGTGAAAAGGCAAACTGGCTTCTGACATTTCTTTAGCCTTCCATGAGTTTTGTGGAAAGACCTTTCTTCGTGAATATAAGCCTTTTCAGGTTGAAAACAAAAAGGGGAAGGTTATCTCTATATCAATTGACCTATAGGCAACACGGTATTTCCATGCATTTGACTAAGTACTTCTACAAGAGCTGAATAGAAAGCACATAACCCTGCTAGAATTCCTTCTGCCCCAATGCGCACGCCAACAGACATTAAGCCAATCTGCTCGCTGATGAACTAATGTGCTTGGGAATAGTCTCAAGTAATCCGTTCATGATTGCTTCAATTTCTTTGCAGACAATCGGATTAAGATAGTAAGAACTATGCCGACAAATGCCAATGCACCTGCGATGTAGAAGGAAGGAACATAAGAACCCGCAAACGTTTTGAAATATCCTGCCATGAGAGGACCCAACACGGCTCCTGCACCGTAAGCTGTGAAAACTATGCCATAGTTGACACCCAAGTTCTTTGTTCCATAGTAGTCTGCCGTCAGAGCTGGATAGACCGCCAAGAAGCCGCCGAAACTCAAGCCTACCAGAATCATGCCGAACACAAAAATCATAGGCGCATGTAAAGTTGCCACCAGAAGCAGAGCGCCAGAGCATACTACAAAGATGCCTGTAAGAGTCTTCTCTCTTCCAAATCTATCTCCTGCAAAGCCCCACATAATTCGTCCAAACGCATTGAACAGACCTAATATTGATACAGCCAACGACGCCTGAACACTATCTAGCATTGCCAATTCGATTGATGCAGGTTTGGCGTGACCGATTATCATCAAACCAGCAGTCGTTCCAAACCAGAAACTGGCCCAGATCAAGAAGAAAGCAACAGTCTTCAGCACGTTAGTAGGCCCAAAGTCCCTGGCTGTTTTTGCCTTCTCAGGAGGCTTCCAACCGTCTGGGCAGTACCCCGCCGCTGGGTTTTTCAGCAATTGGGCAAAAGGAATTACCAGCAATGCGAACAATCCTCCTGTAACCAAGAAAGTGTTCCTCCAACCAATTGAGTCGATTAGAAAAGTCCAGAGTGGCGCAAACACTATCGAACCTGCACCAAATCCGAAGACCGCAAGTCCCGTAATCAAGCCTTTCTTGTCGGGGAACCATTTGACACAAGTAGTAATCGGCGTCACATAGGCAAGGCCAATGCCTAGACCCCCAATCAGCCCGTAACTCACGTAGAGCCACACCAGAGAACTTGTGAAGCTTGACAGAACCATGCCTAAACCGAGAGCGATACCACCTATCGTGGCGACAACCTTTGGCCCTTTCCTATCCTGAAGTCTTCCTGCAGGTATCATTGAAAGAGCGAAAACAAGCAAAGCTATCGTAAAAGCGGGAGAGGTTTCGATCCTGTTCCAGTTAAACTCGGCTTCCAGCGGAGGAACCAGAACGCTGAAAGCGTAGATTGCACCGAGACACATTTGGATGATTATAGCTGCAACAACGATGACCCATCTGTTGGGACTCTTGGTTTCCACAGGTTTCAAACCGTCCGCTTCTGTTCGTATAGATGTTTGGAAGGTCTTCTTCGGTTCGTATCGAATGTGAGTCTTTCCAGCTAGATCTTTCGTCTTCTGCTGGTTACATATTTGCCGATTTCCAATGCGCTGAAGACTATCATGGTGAACAGTATGGCGAAAGCCCAGTCGAGTGGTTCTGGTGAAGTGACGTCAAACAGGCTTTGCAGTCCAGGCGTGTAGAGTACAACCAGTTGCAGACCGAGAGATGCAAGTATGGCGTACCAGAGGAACTTGTTCTTGAATACACCTACTTTGAACACTGAAAATTTGAGCGAGCGAGCTGACACAGCGTTGGCCAGTTCCATAAGGATCATCGCCGTCAACAGTTGCGTTCTTGCTTCGGTAAGCTGATAGGCCCCTTCCCAGGGTCTGTAGAAGAAGTATCCGAACAAGAGCAACGCACTCATTATGACAGGCAATGCGCTCAAGTAAACCTTCACTTCCCGCGTGAACACACTTTCATTGGGGTCTCTTGGTTTTCTGTCCATCAAGTCAGGATCGCCGGGGTCAACACCTAAAGCAAGGGCAGGCAAACCGTCAGTCGTCAGGTTAACCCACAGAAGCTGAGTCGCTGTAAGAGCTATTGTAGCTTCGCCGATTGCTGATGCAGGAGCTCCCGGTGAGAAAATTCTGGCCAGAAATGGAACTGAAACCACAGCTACGAACATCACGATGATCTCCATAATGTTGCAGCGCAGCAAGTACGTCAGATATTTCTTGATGTTGTCGTAGATTTCACGCCCTTCCCTAGCAGCCTTGACTATTGACGCAAAGTTGTCATCTGCCAAAACCATGGCAGACGCTTCCTTCGTGACCTCTGTGCCCGTTATACCCATTGATATGCCTATATCAGACAGCTTAAGTGCGGGCGCGTCGTTAACTCCGTCGCCCGTCATTGCGACTACACGCCCTTTCGCTTTCCAGGCCTTGACGATTCTCATTTTGTGTTCTGGTGAAACACGAGCATAGATGACTACTTTTTCA
>DATEYW010000011.1:0-6632 GCA_035256045.1 Bathyarchaeia archaeon
GTCTGATGATCTTTCGATGGTCTTTTCTTTGCTATTATCTTGCTTTTTTCGCTTAATCCTTTGATTTCCTCAATTTTTTCTCTGATTCTTGACGTCAACTCGTTTCTATGCTGTTTTAGTTCCCTGACCTTCTCGTTCACTGCGTCCCTATCTTGTCGAAGCTTTTCGATCTCGGAGCGGTTGTTCTTGACCTTTTCGTTCAGTTTGTCGCGCTTCGCCGCAAATTCTCGTGCTTGATTGTCTAGGTTTCCTTGCTGCTCTTTCAGCAGCAAGACTTTCTTTTCAAGTTCCTCAATGACTCGGTTCTTTTGAGGAGTTGGCAATTCTTCTTTCCTTCCCTCTTGTCATTTCTGGTTTCTATTTTGTTGCTATTATCTTCTTCTGTCAAGAAATAGGTTAGAATCGTTTTTGATAAGATCAACAGACGAAAATCAAAAGGCTATTCAAGAATAATGCGGGCGTCGACGGCTTTTGCTCCTTTCTCGTAGACGATGATGGGGTTGAGGTCAAGTTCTTTAATCTCCATATGGTCCATCACAAGTCGTGAGGTGCTCAACAGGATATTGCTTATTGCCTTCAGGTCGGCAGGCGGCGTTTTTCGGTAGCCCATGAGCAGCGGGTAGGCTTTGACTTCGCTTATCATTTCTGAAGCTTCGTCTTCTGTTATGGGCGCGATCCTGAAGGTCACGTCTTTCAAGACTTCCACAAAGATGCCGCCCAACCCAAACATGATTGCAGGACCAAACTGAGGGTCTTTCGTGGACCCAACGATGACTTCTGTCCCAGGCGGAGCCATTTCCTGGATCAACAGGCCTTCAATTTTTGCTTTCGGAGCGTTTTTCCTGACATTTCCCATGATTTTCACATAGGCATCTTTCACTTCTTTAGTGCTCTTGATGTTGACAAAAACGCCTCCAACGTCAGATTTGTGAATAATGTCAGAGGAGACAATCTTCAAAACCACTGGAAAACCGATTGCCTCTGCGAATTCCACGGCCTCCGACTCGTTCTTTGCCAATTCAAACTTTGTAATTGGAATGCCATATTCCATGCACACTGTCTTGGCCTCGGTCTCAAGTAGGGCTTTTCTTCCTTCTTTTTTGGCCTGAGAGAATATCTGTGAACTTTTCAAGTTCATCACTCCGTTTACAAGTAGTCTATCTATCAAAGGTTATCAGCTTAAAATTGTTTTGTTGCAACCCTGATTGAAAAAAGAAGAGGCGCGATCTACGCAGAAGGTCATGTGGGAGGCTTGAACTCGCTACCGCTTTGGAAGTACCACATGAACGTTTCTCCGTTGGCAACTTTGTAGTTGTCCGCGTTTTCCCAGACTATCGCCCAGGAACTGCTGGTACTGTTTCGGACCCAGTATGTCCATCCGACCTCGCCTGCGACCTTGGCAACGCCGTCTATCGATGTCACTTCTGTTCCATAGAAACCAACTTGATAGGTTACGTTGAAAGCTTGCTTCGTAACATCGAACAATGTTGTTCCAGTAACGGTTTTAGTGTCATTGCTGAAAGCGTGCGTTCCATTTCCATAGTCCACGCCTATGTTGACATATATCAACGCGCCGCCCACTCTATTCGAAACGTCACTGTACTGAAGGTAGTAGTATCCAGCTAGGAAGGAGGCTAACAATGCCCAAACAACAACCAGCATCGAAAACGTTGCCCACTTATTTCTTAAGAATGTCAATCTTGTCAACTCCAATCACGGTCAATGCTGCACTAATTGAAGGGACGCATAATACGCCGAAGAAGAGAAAATTGCTGACTACGTGAATCAAGCTGAACGGGACACCAAACACTACCGCGCCAATTATGCTCGGCCCAAAGGCGTATCCCCAAGCGATGTTCGTCAATACATCATAGACCAGAGTCAAGAGCCCCCCAAGTGCCGCGAAAGATAAGCAGAGCCCTGCTCGTCGACTCTTGAGATCATATCGGGTCTTGCCGACCAAGCCTCCTACGATCCCAAAGATTGCTTCAGAGAACATGGTAGCCAACCAGATGCTCATCGAAAAACCATGGGGATTCAGTGTTCCATAAACCGTCCACGACAACACACCAATCGAGGCTCCAACAAGAGGTCCAAGTATGAAGCCGCCTATGAACACGATAACATCCATCAGCTTCACATTGTAGATCGAGATCATCGCGTAATTTGTCGCAATTGCGAGTGCTATGAGAATCGCGACGACCGCAATCTTGTGGGAGTTCATACGTGTTGGATGGATTATCCAACCAGTCCTATAAGTTTTTCCCTGCTGTCAGCCTCAGTCTTAGGGCGACTCCTTGAAAAAACGCTGATGAACGCGCAGAGTACAGAGTTTCTAGACAGCGACCGTGGCAATCTACATTGTTGCCAATTGGGCAAAAATCTTTGCGTCGTCGATCATGTTTTTGATCTTCGAGTATTCGTTTGGCTGATGAGCCATCTCGTCTGAGGTGGACCAGACAACTGCAGGGATTCCTGCTTTTCTGAAATATGCAGCGCATGTTCCCCCGCCTATTCCACCGATCTTCGGTTTTATCCCTCTTGTCGTTTCCAGAGCTTCTTTGAGCATAGAGACGATTCTAGTATTCGGGTCTGTGGGTTTTGGAGCAGTCGTTTTGGAGGTGACTTCGATTGTGATTTTCGCGCCACTTTTCTGTTCAAATGCGGCTGCAAGTGTTTTGATTTCTTTAAGAACCTCGTCAGTGTCATATCGGGGCAGAATTCTGCAGTCGAAATAGAAGATGTCCTCGCCGGGCACAATGTTTACGGCGTCGACGTTCTTTTCTTTTCTTGTAGGTTCGAAAGTGCTTTCTGGCGGGTCGAAATATTCGTCTTTGGCAGAATACTTCTGATGCAGCATTCTGTCAAGGGCAAGAGCGTATTCCATTCCCACGCGATTGGCGTTCAACCCATCTCCTGGCCTGCTGGCGTGGGTTTGTTTTCCAAAAGTGCTGATCTTCAGCCACAGTGAGCTTTTCTCTGCGATTTCTATGAAACTGCCGTCGCTGCTGCCGCCGTCTGGCACTACTACTAGATCATCGTTTCTGAAAATACCCTTGCCTATGAGGTACCGTATGCCGTATTTGCTTCCATTCTCCTCGTCAGCTACGAAGCACAAGGCAACTGTTCGTTTAGGTTTGATTCCCAAGTTCTTAAGGGCCTTCATAGCATAGATGGATGACACCATCGCCTGCAGGTTGTCTTCAGTACCTCTTCCGTATATTTTTCCGTCTTTGACTGTTGGATCAAACGGTTTCGTAGCGGTCCAAAGAGCCTCTTCTCCAGGCGGGACCATGTCCAGGTGAGTGACAATCCACAGTCTTTCTTTCGAATCTCCCTCGAGCCATGTCACTATGTTCGGTCGTTTTTTCGACGTAACCCTTTCATCATCTGCGTCAAAGTGCTCCGAAGTCGTCAAGCCCATCGTCTCGAGAGTCTGGATGAGTCTTTCAGCCCGCTTGTATTCACCGTCTCCACCACTCTGAGGGGCCATCGCCGGAATCCGAACTAGCTCCATCAGGGTTTGGGTCATTTCGTCTTTCATTTTTTCAATTTCTTCGAAAACCAAATCCTTGTCCATTGGCAACTGCTCCAGCTGTTCGGAGTCTACATTCTCCTTTCAATGTTTAACGCTTTTGCTGCCACTTGAAAAAAGGAATTTCAATAAATGGGCCTAGCTCAATTGCTTGAGAGCTCTGAGCCTCTTGATTATGTTAGGATGCGTCGAGAGAATCTCAAGAACCCTTTCAGCAGTTGTGAGCTTCTTTGAGAGAATTTCGTCAACCATCTTCTGGCCTTCTCCAGTCCTGACAGAATACAGTTGTGCTGAGTCCACTTCTGCACGGTCAGGGTCAGCTATGAACAGCGCTTTGAAAGCACCCATGCTTTTCATTTCTTTTTTTGCTCCCCGCATACTCCTTGTTGCGCTTACAATTTTTGCCAGTCCTGTTGAAAGCTTCTGTGATCCATTCTCAACGGTTGATGCGCTGTGTCGATCTGCATAATACTCTCGCTGTCTGCTAAGGGACAGAATGAACAAGTTCATCACCCAAGAGAATGCCATGAACGCAATGCCTAAGATAGGGCCCATGTCGTTCTGGTTTCTACCTCGCGAATATGCGGAAGAGATCATCGTTGAATAACCTATGAAATAGGCTATGGCAGGCAATATCGAAACAAACATCATTACCTGTACGTCTCGGTGCTTCAGATGCCCCAGCTCGTGTCCTAAAACCGCTTCTACTTCCCCATCGTCTAACGTCTTCAGCAGTCCTTCTGTGACTGCAACGCGAGTTCCTGCTATTGGAGAACCGTACGCAAAAGCGTTCGGTAGCGGTATCTGTGCTAGCATCAACTTTGGCTTTTTGATCCCGCTTTTTCTGCTCAAGTTGCTTACTATCTCATGCAGTTTCGGCCGTTCAGTCTGAGAGATCTCTTTTGCACGATACATGGCGTTGATGAGGTAGGGGGAAATGAGCCATTGAACAATGTTCATACCGCCTACGAGTAAGCCGAGTGTCAGAAAGTCGAAATAGCCTGTTAGACTAAGTATTACCGCGAAGAACAGGGTCGACAGCCCGATTATCAGAGCCAGCGTCCCGGCCATGGATGCTTGCAGTTTCCATACACCCATCTATCATTTCACCAGTGTCTTTTTCCATGGATGTTCGGGGCTTATATTTGTTGCTCTGTACTTCCCGCATTTGCCGTATCATCTGGCTCTATCTGAATTCGCATTTTGTTTACTTCGAGCTCAATCGTTTCAGCACTTTCAGTGCAATCGGGGCGATTTATTTACTAGGTTCCCATTTGATGCTATGTTTGCTTGCATTCTTCCATTGTGAGAATTCTCCAGAATCCGCCTGCCGTATTCTTTGCCTTCTGCAACAAGATCTGAACTTCGTCATTCAGCCGTTAATCGTTCACGCATGAGGACCTTGTTAGAACGCCCAAACCGCGCAAAATGTCGTGAAATAAGTGGAAACTGCCAAGGCGACAAAAGGGAGGCCTAGGGGGTAGGTATATTTTGGGCAGATTCAACTCAAAAAGTGTCAGAAAAGCTGATTCCGTATCGTGCTGAAGATGTTTCGAAACGCTGACAATGTTAGAATTGAGGCTAGAATAAAGATTTCAACGCAGTTTTGGTATCGCTACTTGAACACAAATAGCTCGACAGCTTCTGAGATAATTAGTTTCGCACTACCATCTGTCTGGGTTTCTGTATTTGACGTAGGGAGAATCATCTTTTGCGCGAGTAGTCTCTGTCGAGATTCGTAGGTACTCGTCTGTTCTATCGGTTAAAAGCCGTGATAACTTTTCAAGCAACTCTGTTACTTCGAACGGCTTCTGAATATATCCATCGGCTCGTTCGTTGACTGATTTCATCGCTGTTTCCAAGGTTGGGTGTCCTGTTATGATTATCCTGATCATCTTGGGTTGAATTCTCTTGAGTCTTGATAGCAGTTCGGTGCCCTTGATGTCTGGAAGCTGTATGTCAATGAGCGCGACGTCAAAAGGTGTTTTTTCGCACATTTTCATCGCTTGTTTGCCGTTCTCAGCAGATTCAACGGAGTATCCCTCATCGTTAAGGACTGCGGAAAGCATGTTCCTAATTCCAGCGTCATCATCGACGATCAGGATACTGGCTGACAGAGGTATCACCGTTCTTTTGTCCGCTTCGCTACGATGCTGCATCACAATTGTTGTAACAGGAGATAAGCCATTTGTGAATTGAAAGTATGAGCTAAGCCTAGCGCGCCCTAGGTTCTTTTCTTCTCTCTAAATGCTGAATATCCTTGTGCTTTCCAAGAAAATTTGAGCGGGCCCGACGGCAATTGAGAACCGTGGAGTGTATTTGGCTCGCTTTTCTCAGTTCCTCTTTTTTTCCAGTGATAAACATAGAAAAGCAAAGATTCTTTTGCTGTTTGTCTATTCTGTCTCAATCTTGTAGAGAACTTTCAGGCCTTTCAATGTCTGATGAATCTTGTCTGTTAGTTGAAGTATATCCCCTATGTCAACGTTCCTTTTCCAATCATAAACGTGGTCATGGTGACCTCTCAAGGGTTCAAAGCCCAGCGAACGAAGCCTCTCAACAACCTCAACAGGGCCGCTGCCCTCACTATTGAACCATATCGTTAGGTACGTCTTCACAACTTGTGCCTCGCTCTTCCCATAGAAAAGGTGCGCGTAGACTAATGCTTTTCTATTGCGCGCTATCTAACCCATGAACGTTGCGGAAAAGCTATTGCCGAATGAGCAGCATTGGCATCACCTTGCTAAAAGCATCTTAGTTTGGGTTTGGGATAAAACTTTGCCCCAACCAACAACGACACTTAAGCCGCGCCCTGGTTTGATTCACATATTAAGCGGCCGCTTACGGTGTTTTATGTTGCTTTCAACGCGTAGCAAATCCATCATACTGTAATAATGTTCAAGAAAGCGAAAGCCCCTCTCAGTTGTTTTATATTCAGCTTTGTCGTTTTCTCGGTTCAAAAGATCATTTTGACAGGCAATTGGAAGATATTGACACATCTGTTTAGAGCTCAAGTTCACTTTACACATGATCTCATTTCTGGAAACCCCTCGCCTTGCAGTTCCCAAAATCTCCGCAAGTATAGACATCTTCGTTCGCC
>DATEYW010000012.1:0-2950 GCA_035256045.1 Bathyarchaeia archaeon
AATCTGGGAAGACTGTCAAGCAGGTCATATTGGACATGAAGTTGAAAATCAAAGAAGACTTGGATGAACTGCTCGATCCGAGAAAAATGGCATAGAGAAGAGAGACAAGAATGGCATCATCAATTTCCTGCGACGCCTCAGGTTGAACAAAACTTAAGAATCCAGAACAACACGATCTTGATGGTGGTTCATGTGAAATCCGTCATTTTTGAGAAAGCAGGCCTCGACAATCTTGAAGTCAAAGACGTCCCCAGACCTTCCGTAGGCTCGCATGACGTGCTTATCCGCGTCAAGATGATCGGTGTTAACCCGATAGACTATTTCGTTGCGAGTGGAACAAGAAAGGCAACGCCTATGCCTCACATTCCAGGTGCCGAATTCGCCGGTATCGTTGACGAGATCGGAAATCATGTGACTAATCTGAGAAAAGGAGTAAGAGTAGTGATCTACAGCCGAGTTTTCGACAACGTCTGCGACATGTGCTTGTCGGGAAACGAAATGTTATGTAGAAACGGCGGCATAATAGGTGTAGTCACAAACGGGGGTTACGCAGAGTACGTTGCGGTCTCTGAGAAGAACGCCTTCAAGATCCCTGATGACGTGAGCTGGGAGCTTGCCGCCAGTTTGCCGGTCGCAGCTTTGACACCATATCATGCACTCGTCGAAGCGCAGCTCAGGGCTAACGAGTATCTGGTAGTTTTCGGTGCCTCAGGCAATACTGGAATGTTCGCAGTTCAACACGGTAAGAAATCAGGCGCAAGAGTGATTGCGGTCACGAGTAGGCAGTGGCTGAAGGATTACGGCGCAGAATACGTGGTAGGTCACGAAGATGCTTACGAGGAAATAGAAAGAATAACAGCAGGTAAAATGGCCGATTGTGTGCTCAATTCGTTAGGTTCTGAGACTTGGTCCAAAGCGTTCGAAACCGTCGGAGTGCACGGAAGGCTCGTCTTCTATGGGACATTAACAGGCGCGAAGACTGATTTGGATCTCGCTGCGATTTACAACAAGCACATTAGAATTATCGGTACGACTGGCGGGACACGAAGGGAGATGCAAGAACTAATTGGCAACGCAAGAACATTGAAGCTAAAAGTGTGGAAGAAGTTCAGGTTGGAAGAAGCCATGACTGCCCTGAAATCGCTGCACTCGAAGGAAAGAGATGGAAGAATACTGCTGGAGCCCTAAGGAAATTCGTGATTCAATCAGGCCTGCTATATAATAATGGAAACAAGCTCATAAGTGTAGAATGAATGTGAACCGAGCAACAGGGAGAATATGGATATTCCGCGTAAACTCTCGGTTCTGCTATCCTGAATTCTGAATCTGACTTGAATTTCATGGAAAGCTTTAAACATCAGCAGAGAATCGTCTGGATGAAGGTGAAAAGAATGAGTGAAGAAGAAGACTGCGATGACGATGAAAGTGATGAGTGCGACGAGTGCGGCGATGAAGAAGAATAGGTTATGAACTACCCCAACAACAATTTTCTTTTTTATTCAGTCCTAGGCTTTGCCGATGCTTCGTTTGCCAGAATCGTTAGCCTTTTTGTCTTTTTGTTTGTTGGTCCAGTTTGTCAGAAAATTTCGTCTCTGCCTGCGCGCACATCTAATTCATTTCAGGAATATCGATTTTCGATTCATAAATCAGATATTTGATACGGTTGATTCAAGGTTGGGGCAAAGTTTGACGGACATAAAAAATGTAACTCGAGGAGAAGACGCCGTCGTCCGTTTTCAAGACGTTCCTAGAAGACGACGTAAGGCAGACGCGAGAAAACCCTTGTTCCTGATGAGGTACGAATAGCCAATCAAGAAGAGAGAACTGCTCAGGCCTTCCTCTTAAGCCGAACCAGATCGGCCAACTCAACCTGCTATTTGATTGCGTTTTTCATCAATTCCTGAACTGCTTCTCCTATTCCGCCCGGATAATGGACCGCTATCTTCAGCGCGAACTCTCTGACCAAGCTTGCTGGAACATTGTACAATGAGATGTTGACGAACAAGTCGTCTCTTTCGAAGTCACCGACTTGATTTTGCTGAAGGAAAGATGCAAGCGCCTTCTGTTTGCTCATGACGATGTCACCTTTACGTTTTTGGAAGTTTGACGAGCTTGTCTGGAAAACTTAACGGAGTTTTCCTCATGGACGGAAATTGGCAACCACCAGGTTTGATGAGGGAGAGACAAGACTCGTCAAACTCGCATAATGACTTTCTGAAAATGACTTAAAAGACTGTTCTCGAAACGACAGTGTCTAAGAACAGAGAGATGGGTTAAAGTGAAGAGATGCAGATCACGAGTATTTCAATCGTTTCCATCGACAGGGTCAAGTGCGATCAAGAACCTGCGCACACGCGGTTCTGACTATTGATTGTGCACTTATCAGAGTCAAAAACTTATATGGACATGCTTACAATCTTGATGTCAGGAAGAGTTCACATGAGCGAATACCTTAGCTTCAAGAAATTCATAACACCGACGTTCATAATGATAATCTACATCTTGGGCGCCTTGGCAATAACAATCGGTTCCATCCTTATCATGATTGCAGGATTCAACATACCTGGTCAAGTTTCATTGGGCAGCGGCTTTGGGATTATTATGGGCATCATAATGTTGATCTTCGGAAACCTTGCTTGGCGAATACTATGCGAATACTGGGTTGTCCAGTTCAGGATCTACGAAGAAGTCGCCACTCTCAACCGAAGAATGGGAGGACCCAGCCCACAGACCGCAGCTCCGACGCCTGCTCCAGCCCCCGCAACTCCAATATGCCCAACGTGCGGCAGTCAACTGCGATACATACAACAGTATCAACGATGGTACTGCGACAAAGAACAGAAATACGTATAGGCTTTTTCTTTCCCTTCATTTTTTCCCTGTTTTTTCCTGATGCTGCAAATCAACTGCCATTTCCTCAGTCTCAGCAAACTTTATTGATTCTGAACAG
>DATEYW010000013.1:0-3963 GCA_035256045.1 Bathyarchaeia archaeon
GCTGGCAGTTATGTTTATGACAGCCCCAGAGGATGAGCCGTCGATCACCGTGTTGCTGCTGCCTTCTCCCACCAACGACACCGATTTGCTCAAAGTCAAATGCTCGTAATAGGTGCCAGCGTCAACTAGAACCGTGTGTCCGTTCAACGTTTCTTGGGCTTCTATCGCAGCCTGAATAGACTCATAATCCAGACCTGAATCAAAATTATGGACGGGCGTAGCACTTTGTTCTGGTACAAGTGGGTAGTGATCAGAGTTGTTGGCATCAATAATGTACGGAGTATCACCGATTTGGTCGCTTCCATTGATGTCTTGATCGGGACCTCTTTTCAAGTCCACGCCCACGTAGTCAGTCCAGAAGTTACCTCCAGATGGGTAACCATTGTCCCATATGTTGAGACCAGCTTGGTAAACTGTGTAGGTCGCCCCCAGATTATTCAACGTGTTGTGATAGAACGAATTGTTAGCAGTATTGCCAAAATCGATGCCGCAAAAGCCATTGATCCAGAGATAATTACCTGTGAAGGTGTTGTTCGTACCTCCCTGAACCTGAAGGTCTATTATGCAGTCGGTTAGCGTGTTGTTGTCTACTGTGCAGTTTCTCGAGTCAATCAGCAGGACTCCGACATTTGCAGACGACAAGTTTGAATCCTCCAGAGTGCAGTTAAGTGATTTAACAAACTGAACGTTGACTGAGTTTTTCTCCAGATCAAGACCTTGAACAATTATGCTTGAGCAACCGACTAGAGTGACCTGCCCAGCATTCGAAGGTATGGTTTCGTCGAGCCGACGAAGCCAAAAGTAAACAGGCTTACCGTCCACCAGGTTTGTCGTATCCAGGTCAAGAAAATCATAAACTGTTGAATTCAGGTCGAGATTGTATCTGCTATTGTTCCTAACATCATTGTTTCTGAAAGTTCCATTGACTGCTCCATTGCTGAAAACGCTTAGACCTATCCCATTGTTTTCAATCACGTTACCTGAGACAGTGTAGTTAGACTGATCAATAAAGACTCCATGGTCCACATTGGTTGTGATCACATTATTGATGACGTTTCCCCGACTGCTTTCGATCAGTGCCCCCCAGTCACCGACGTATACGCCTGTTTGACCGTTCTGAATCGTAAAGTTGCAGACTGAAACATTATTGGCACCTTTTATTCCAAAAACATAACCTGCACCACTTCCGTCAATTACTGTATTCGCTCTGTCTTCCCCAATAATCGCAACCGTCTTGTTGACTACAACGTTTTCGTGGTACGTTCCTCGTCTCACCAAAACTGAGTCCCCACTGTTTACGCTATTGATCGCTGATTGAATCGTTGGATAATTGTCCGGAACAACTGTCCCTTCTAAGAGATTGACCAAAAAAGTCTCTGTCTCAAAGGGAATTTCAGACCCGTAGCTGTCCGACAGGAAAGTTTCGCTTGAAGGCGCATTCGGCAGGAACGATATTATCAGTCTGCTTCTTTCTCCAACCTTGAAGCCTGTGAAATTCAGCATGCATAAGAGCCCATTTTCGATTGTGACCGACTGACTTGGGTCTAGGAGCGATGCTCCGAGAACAACTTGTGGAGGAAACGCATTTTGATGGTTCAGGTCTACTGCTTGGACTTGGGTTTTTCCGTAGAAAACATAGGAGGGGTCAGTTTCAGGCGCCCAAGCGTTGGTGCACTTCAACGAGTTATTATCAAAAGTTATTCCAACCTGCCAAGTCATCAGATCACTAGTTGTTCCATTCAACAAGACATTCAAAGTAAAGGGCACACCGCCCAATGGAAGCTGCTGAGTGGAATTTCCAACGGTGATGGAGTTCAAACCAGTCGCAGAATTCGTGATCTTAATCGACCTTGGAGCTGTGCCCTTCGCTGAATTAGTGCCCAATGAAGGGAGCAGGAGACTTAGAAAGAGCAGGGCAAGCATGAAACTGGAAACTGTCTGCGCACGCAACTTCGTTTCTCCTAATCTAGTTATGTCAATCACCAAATATGATTTTCGCCCCGAAAATGCGAAACATTAGCTGTTCTGGAGAGTCTAGCGCGCGCGGTTCTAAGACTTCTCCTTTATCGGTGATGAACAACGCTAATCCATTGTCATAATTCATAAATGATAAGTCAGTCTCACGTGTTCTGCTATTCTGGGTAGATATGAGAAAAGTTGCAGACTTCCTTTATGATGTTCCTTGTTTTAGATGTGCATTTTGGAAGTCTGAAAGGGAAAACCAACTACTGTGCAAACCAGCAGAGTGTGAAGAGTTGACCGCTTGGCTCCTTACGATTGTGGAAAAAACTTGTAACGTACAAGTAGCCGCCTACGAAGGTTCAAAGAAAGAGCAGACGGCATAATTCTTGCCAACGCAGATTGGCTTGTCTACAGCCTTGAGATTGAAGCCTTCTCAATTTCTCCCAGATTCGAGTAAAAAGGACAACTTGATCAGAATTTTGTCCAGCAGTCAGGATTCCTGTACTCGATCCTCGGACCTGCCTGCCACAACACATCAAACAATTCAACGAATTTCTTACTTGGCATCCTGGTGCTCATGTTCGCGCATCACTTGCCACAACAATCCTATTCTGCCCATATATACTGGATTGCTTGAATTGAAAATATATCAAAAATCGATAGATGCGAATTTGCATCCTATGCACTGAAAGAGAAATACGAAGATCTCTGTCAACGGCCATCACAAATCGACCTTCACTCAGGTTAACATTGAATTTCATTCTCACGTTTCTCTTTGATTCCCTGCAAGAATTCAGGTGCAAGGTGGTCAAACGCAGTTCGGAATAACTCTTATATACGCGGCGGCAGTTATCTTTAGAAGCTAAAATAGGAAGAAGCACTGTGATACCAAAGACTGAACTTTCGCCTTCGCTCGTCTGCTTCGCCTATCAGTTCTTCTATTTCTATCAATAAGCCCAGGCAACAGAAAAATCTGGCGTTTGATTCCTGGGCTTCGGAGTGTTTTAGTCATGAGCAAGAATGATTTTTGCTGCAAACGGATTGTGGTGAAATATGGAGGCGGAAGCCTGGCGGATCATGAGAAAATCTCTCGGGCCGCTCTCGCCGTCTCCAAAGAAGTAAAGAAAGGCGTGCAAGTTGCAGTAGTTGTTTCAGCCATGGGAAAAACAACCGATACACTTCTCGCTGTGGCTAACAACGCGTGCGGCGAGAATATCGACGGAAGTGAACTTGACGACATTCTGGCTATGGGTGAAAGGACTAGTATCAGACTATTCACTGCCATCCTAAATTCTGTGGGATTGGATTCCCGCTACTTCGATCCTTTGGACCAAGACTGGCCTATCAGTACTGATGACGTCTTCACAGACGCAAATCCAATTACAGAAGAATGTGAAGATAGGATCAAACGATACATCCTCCCCCTAGTGGAAAAAGGGGTTGTACCTGTAATAGCTGGTTTTGTCGGCAAAACAGCAGACGGCAGAATCACAACGCTCGGTCGAGGGGGAAGTGACACCACAGCCTTCATTCTGGCAAGAGCTCTGAAAGCTGATGAAGTAGTTCTAGTCACTGACGCAGACGGAATCATGTCTGCTGACCCAAAAATCATCGCTAATCCTCAGAAACTTGCAGAAATTGATGTTGGCACTTTGGTGGGGCTGGCCGATTCAGGCGCAAAGTTCATTCACACAAAGGCGTTGAAGTACAAGGATCCCCTCACAAACGTCAGAGTCATCAGCCATACTCACGGCGATCTAAGAGAAAATGGAACTCTGATCACAGGCAGCCTCACGTCCGAGCTCGACGTAAACGTTGCAGACAATTCTCCAGCTCTGGCGATAACCGTTGTAGGAAAGGGCATTTGTGACGCACCCCTGATAATGCAGAAGTTGGTTGAAGAGACGAGGGCCCGCTCGTCCCTAATTGGATTGTCAGTAAACCACGACTCGATGATTCTCTACGCAGCTCAGGAAGGCGACCCCGAGCTGCTTCTTGAAA
>DATEYW010000014.1:0-5210 GCA_035256045.1 Bathyarchaeia archaeon
TTTTCAACTGGTTTGATTTCTGCTTTCGGTAGTGTAAAGGCTATTGCTCCTTTGGGTATGGGGTCATCTTTAGAACAAATGCGAATCTGGCTTTCTTGTCAATGAATCTTTTGACTAGCCAAGCCGAAGCGCATCGGTCAACGTGAGGATTATGCCGAGTAACCCACAGCATCCGAATCACCACATCAAAAAAGGATATGGAGTCTACTCTGTTAGTTTCTTCTTTAAGAACTCTCTTCGCTGTTTTCTGTCCATCTTTTCGATTTCGTCTTTGTGCTTGTCACGGATAAGTTTCAATTTGCAGTTGGTGTAGAGAGCATCGTAGACTGGTCTCGCTTTTTCTATAGCCTCATGGTCGTCCCTAGCCACTATGCCAATTCCCGTCATTATTGCTTCCAGCCCCGCTGCTTCGGGAGCAGTTTCCATCTTATCCGTGTCTGCCGCTCGGACGATTTTAGCAAGTTCCACAACCGCTGGGTCTTTTACTTTGTACTTTTCAACGACAGAATCAAAACTGCATTTTTCGCCGTGATGACCTAACTCCACGTTAGGGGCATCGTAGGGTATTGCTTTCTCCTTCTTCACGATTTCCTCAATTTTCTCTGCTGGAACGAAGACAAATTCAGCCTTGGGGTCAACGAATTTCTTGATTAACCACGGGCACGCTGTTCTGTCAACATGCACGTATTGCCTTGTTACCCATTTCATTGTTTTTCACCTACCGACATCTAAGAATACTGGACTAAAAAGATGTGCTTTCTTCGAGTTGAATCTAGAAACATTCTCTAAGCCTTCTTCTAAGATATGTTGACTTATCTATTCTTGCCGAAAGTGGTGATATCTATGTCAACTCTTCTCAATAACACGCCTAGCAAGAAGAAAAATAGAAAAAGGAGGTCAGAAGTACGAAACTTGAATGGCTCTGGAGCTGGATGATGTGAGGAACTCTGTCTTTCTTTCAGGCATCGTGTTGCTATGTCTTGGCGTTGCCGTCAATATCTTTCTCTTTTTGGTTTCGCTTCCCGGAGGGCCTGGAACTCAACAACCATTTGATTGGGTTCTCATATTGACTTCAACCGCTCCAGCTTATCTGCCTTGGAAAGTTCCAATCATTCTGTATGTCGTTGCAGTCGTGTTGATCATCGCTGGACGGACCACTAAATCCTCAGAACATCAACGGCTATCTCAAAAAGAGTCTCAATAGAAAACGCAATTTTCGGTTTGGGCTTGCATGGAAAGTGTGCTAACCTGAAAAGGTTCCTTTTTATTCTCATCAACAACCGACATAAACTTTTAACGCCTACACCAACGTATTCAATTGAAAGGAGCAGCAGCAATTGATCGTTGACTCGGTCTTGACCAACGTTAAAGCCTACATCAAAGGCATCATAACAGACTGTAACATAGCCATCAACGAAGGCAAGATCTTCAAGATCGGCAGAGAAGTGAACATGCCCAAATCAGACAAAAGATTCAATCTAAAAGATTTGTTGGTTCTGCCCGGGCTGATCGATGTTCACGTACATCTTCGTGATGAGGGAAAAGCTTACAAAGAAGATTTCTTCACCGGAACGGCCTCAGCAGCCGCAGGTGGTTTCACATCCGTTATTGACATGCCCAACAATGAACCAGTGACCATGAGTGCCACTACCCTGAGAAACCGTGTGACAGCGGCGAAGAAAGCAATCCTCGTTGACGTCGGATTCCGATCCGAGTTCCCCCGAAACCTTGAGGAAATAGAGGGAATTATCAAGGAAGGGGCATTTGGCTTTAAGCTTTTTATGGTCGACCAAATAGGCGGGCTCGACGTGAACGATGATCAAGCGGTATTTGAAGCTTTCAAAATCGTGGGCAAACTCGGTGTCTCCGTTGCTGTTCACGCCGAAGACATGGTAAGCTTGAAGAAAGCCACTGACGAATCCAGGCGTGATGGAAAGGCTGATCTCGCGGCTTTCCTCAAAGGGCACTCACCAAATGTCGAGTTGAAGGCTACAAAACGAATACTTGACATTGCCAGGAAAGCAATCGTCCATTTGCACCTGTGCCATGTGAGCACGCGAGAAGCTTTGGAAACTGTGGCCGAAGCAAGATCTGATATGCGGCTTTCCTGTGAAACTACTCCTCATCATCTTCTGCTTTCCACGGCCGATTTGAAAAAAGTGGGAACTTTGGGCTTGACTGTGCCGCCGATAAGAGACAATGAGCAAGCTACAGGTTTGTGGACCGGTATACAACACGGGCGGATCGACATGATCGCTTCGGACCACGCGCCTCACACTCTGAAGGAAAAGCAGGCGGAGTCCGTGTGGAACGTCAAAACAGGTATTCCAGGGCTCGAAACAACACTGCCACTTCTACTTACAGAAGTCAAACGTGGACGACTTTCAATCGAAGACGTCGTGAGACTTCTCTGCGAGAAGCCATCAAAAGTATTGAACATTCACGGCAAAGGGTATTTGAAACAGGAAGCTGACGCAGACTTGACAATAGTCGATCTGCGCAAGAAGTTCAAGATCGATTCTTCCGAGTTCAAATCAAAAGCCAAGTTCTCCCCGTTCGACGGGCGTGAAGTCGAAGGCAAACCGGTGAAAGTGTTTGTCGGCGGTCAACTCGTTATGGACGAAGGAGAAATTGTGGTCAAAGCTGGAAGCGGTGGTATTCTGCGGAGAGACTGACTCTTTGAAATTCGTTGCCGACGGCATGCTGGGGAAGCTCACACGTTGGCTTCGTATGCTAAGTCAAGACGTAATGTACTCTAACGACATGGAGGACTCTCAGCTTCTGACCATCGCAAGAGAAGAAAAGAGAATTCTGTTGACGAGAGATTTCGAACTTTATCAAAGGGCCGTTGGCAATGGAATCGAATCTTTCTACTTTCAAGGAGAGACGAGTGAAGAAAAGCTTGCTGAGCTTGCTGAGAGATTCAACATTCCCCTTGAGATGGACATGAATTCGTCGAGATGTCCAAAATGCAACACCGTCGTCAAACCACTATCGGCAGACAAAGCTGCGGAGAAAGTTCAGAAAAACACCCTTGCTCATTACAAAGAGTTCTGGCAGTGCCCAAAATGCGGACAAGTTTACTGGCAAGGCGCCCATTGGATCAAGATCAGAAAGACGCTTCGCAATGCAGACGAGACTAGAGAAAAAATCAAAAAAGAAGGAAAATTGATTTAGCGGTGCGCTTCAAGAAGCCATTTCAACGGAATGTCCTGATATGTGCTGTCTGGCAGTGTTCTCCTGATCGTCATCGGCAATATGTCGGCGTCAAGCTCTTTCAGGGCAATTTGAATTGGACTGGTCTCTCCTTCTGAGACGTCAATGAGTATGGGGGCGCCCATCGAAATCTGAAGGGCCCTAGCCCCCACTATTCTTGCCTTTTCGAAACGGGTAATTTTGGGTGGTCCTATTGTGACTTTGCTCGGTTCAGACGTGTTCTAGTACTCCCCCATCCCTGGATATCCTCCGCCTCCGGGACCACCTGGTCCTCCTGGGGGCATCGGGGGAGCCCTAGATTTCCCTGCTGCTATGACGTCGTCAATTTTCAGTATCATCGTCGAAGCTTCTGTGCCAGACTTGATAATCTGTTTCTTGACTGCCAACGGCTCGTAGACTGCTGCTTTGGACATGTCTTGGACTTTTCCGTTGTTTACCTCTATTCCTGCCCATGTTTCGCCTTTCTCGTGTCTCGCTCTCAACTCGGATAGCACGTCAATTGGGTCGAGTCCAGCGTTCTCGGTTAATGTGGTCGGTACGGCCTCAAGAGCTTCTGCGAACGCTCTTACTGCCAACTGTTCCCTTCCGGGCAGAGTTTCGGCGTATTTCTTAAGCATCCTTGAAACTTCTAGCTCAGATGCCCCGCCTCCAGCGACGATCTTGGGTTCTTCAATGACGTCTCTGACTACACATAGCGCATCGTGGACTGATCTTTCTGCTTCGTCGACCAGACGTTGAGTGCCACCTCTGATGAGTATTGTAACTGCCTTCGGGTGTTTGCATCCTTCTATGAAGGTCATCTTGTCGTCACCTATCTTGCGTTCTTCAACGAGTGCAGCGTAACCGAGGTCTGCAGATGTTATGCTGTCTAGGTTTGTTACTATTTTTCCGCCTGTGGCCTTGGCCAGTTTTTCCATGTCTGACTTTTTGTTTCTTCTGACAGCAAGTATTCCTTTTCTAGCCAGAAAGTGTTGAGCCATGTCGTCAATGCCTTTCTCGCACATGACAACGTTTGCGCCGCTCTTGGTTATTTTTTCAACCATGTCGCGTAACATGTCTTCCTCTTGCTTGAGGAACGCTTCCATCTGTTCTGGGCTTTCAATGTTGATTTTGGCGTCGAATTCCGTCTTTTCGATTTCAAGCGGGCAGTCGAGCAGTGCGATCTTTGCCTTCTCAACGCGTTTGGGCATCCCTGAATGTGCGACTTCTTTGTCCAGAACGATCCCTTGGATGAGTTTAGTTTCTCCTATTGATTCGCCTGGTTTCTTCTCAACTTTCACGTCGTCTACGTCTGCCTTGAGCTTGTCGCCATCTTTTTCTGCAACGGCCAGCATCGCTTTGACAGCGATATCCGCCAAGTATTCCCTGTGATCTGCCACCAGTTTGCTTGCCATCGAGGTCATCGCGACCTTCTTCGGATAATCAGTCGTCTGCGGATCAATCTTAATGGCTATGTTTTCGAGTACTTCCAACGCCTTTTCTGAAGCCTTCTTATAGCCATCGATTACTATCGTTGGATGAACGTTTCTTTCGATAAGTTCTTGAGCCTTGTTCAACAGTTCCCCTGCTATGATAACCGCCGTCGTTGTTCCGTCGCCAGCTTCATTATCTTGCGTCTTCGCAACTTCAAGCATCATTTTGGCTGCTGGGTGCTGAATGTCCATTTCGTCCAGGATTGTGCGTCCATCGCTTGTTATGGTGACGTCGCCAAAACTGTCAACGAGCATCTTGTCCATTCCCTTTGGTCCGAGAGAACTTTTGACACTCTCGGCCACCACTCTTGCAGCTTCGATGTTTGTGTGTAGAGCTTCTCGCCCTCTAGATCGACTTGAACCTTCCTTCAAAACTAGAACTGGAACGCCGCCAGCTGATTGTGTTGACAAACCTTTTACAAGCCTCCTTTTGCGTCACAATGAAAATCAGCCTTGCAATATAAGTTTTTCTAAAGGGATAATGGATAAGTTTGATTTTGAAAGCAAAATCGAAGAAAAGGC
>DATEYW010000015.1:0-3001 GCA_035256045.1 Bathyarchaeia archaeon
CTCGGTTCCTGGCATCAAACGGATACAGCCTTCGCACAGTTCGTTAGCTCCAGTTGTTGCTGATCCAGTGATGGTTCAGGAAGTTGCTGAAATCTTGATTGACCACAACTGGTACTGGCACGGTAAGAAGCGGATCGTGACGTCGGAGGTCGGTATGGAAACCGGCAGCGTACGTCTCATGCAGAAGTACATGGCTGGCAAAATGCTTCCCTTCAAAACGGAGCAATGGCAGGAAATTGTCCCTCAAGCCTTCGGCATCATGAACGATAACAACTGGTACCCGCTTGCTACGCTGATTATTGGTTTGCCTGATGAGCGTGAAGAAGATGTTCTCGAAACGCTGAAGATGCTGGACAAGTTGCACGATTACAGTGCGTTTTACGTACCGCTATTCTTCGTGCCGCTGGAGAACTGCTCGTTAATGGACAATCAAGGAACCGAAATTGACAACCTGACAAAGGCAAGGTGGGAACTCTTCACCCGTTGCTGGGAGTACAACGTGCGAATCTGGGGAAACACTTTCTTAGAGCATAGACTTCCCAACCCTCTGCTTTATCATCTTGTCAAGCGGGTTGCCATCCCGTTCGGAGGAAAAGTGGCCGGCATCTACTACGGACGAAAACATGGAGAGGAAATTCGGGAAGCCATCTGGAGAATGGCCAACGCCTAACAGGTGAAAGGTCGACTATTTCCTCCTGACTCTTCGGATCTCGAAAACAACGGGGTTCTCAGCGTCTGGACAAGCACAGTGCCCGACGTTCTTGTCTGGTTCCCACGGAAATTCTGCGTTGAAACGCAATGCATAGATTTTCGGAATCAAAACCGACAGAGCGCTGAGGCAGATCGGTCCTTCGACGGTTCTTCCGTCAAAGACAATCATGTCGCCGACTTTATGCCCAAAAACACATTTTCCTTTCTGACTTTTCACTGTCACTTCGACAACAGACATCACTAGTCACCTTAATGTTTGATTTGCTTCAGGGTATTTGTCTTTGATTTTCTCGTCAGCTATTTGGGCTATCATTCCGTTAGAGACTAACACATGTCTGACTCCTTTGAGTTCAGCTAGCTCAGCAGGTTTCTGGTCTTGCGTCACCAGAAGCAGACTGTGGCTTTGAGCAAATTCCACGATGTCTTTGTCTTTTGCTCCTTTCAGACCTACTTCCTGCGCCGTTGCCACTTCATACCCCAATGTCTCAAAATACTCTTTGAGTCCAGCATACATTTCGTCAAGAAGCAGTTTCATTTCACATCCCTGACGCTGTTTTCAAATATGCGACCTTGACGTATTTAGACACTTCCGTGCTACAACCTCTTCCCCTTTTTGCACAGCGTTATACTCCTGATGTTGACGGATGATTCATAATCGATTAATATCAACCCTACGGAATTTACAGCTACTTCACAAGGTCACGGACATGGCTGTGTCTCAACCGGTGACGTTCTGATAGTAAAAGGACTAGTTCACGGTGGAATGCGATCTAGAATGAAGAGTAGAAATAATGAATACAAGTCTCAACCTCCGCGCGACAGTAAACTGATCAGGAAACGATCTCTCAGGCTGAAGAAGAATGGAGAGGAGTTGAAAAGCATTTTCAGGGCTTCTCCGGACGCAATTGTCGTCACTGATCTAAACGGAACGATTATTGACTGTAATCAGGCCGCTCTTGAGATGTGCGGCGCCATGAAAAAAGAAGAACTTGTCGGCAGGGCCGCCTTGGATTTTATTGCCGAGAAAGAACGGCCAGAAGCCGTGAAGGTTCTAAAGGACATATTGCAACTGGGAACCGTACGGAACCTTGAGTACAGACTCTTGGATTCAGCTGGCCGCGAATATCCCGCCGAAATCTCCTGCAGTGTCGTTGAGGATGCTTCAGGTAAGCCCATTTCGCTTGTGGCAATCTACAAAGACATCACTAGGCGCAAGAAAGCAGAAGCGGCGTTCATTGCCTCTGAAAACAGATACAAAAGTGTCGTCGACAACATCGCCATCGGCGTTTCACTCATAAGCCCGAAAATGGAGATACTGGCGTTAAACAGGCAGATGGAAAACTGGTTTCCTGACATTGATGTATCCAAGAATCCTATATGCTACAAGGCTTTCAATAATCCACCAAGAGAGGAAGTCTGTTGTTATTGCCCGACGTATAAGACACTCAAGGACGGTCAAGTTCACGAGTCAATTACCAACACTCCGAGAAATGACAAGACCATCAATTTCAGAGTGATTTCATCTCCGATAAGAGACAAAGAAGGTAAAGTCGTCGGCGCCATCGAAATGGTAGACGATGTCACTGAGCGAATGCGCCTGGAGCAAGAGCTCAAACTATACTCTCAGAATTTAGAAGCGGTTGTTCAAGAGAGAACCCACAAACTGACAGAGAGTGAAGAGCATTTTCGCAGTCTGTTTGAGAACGTTCCAGACGGGATTTACCGTAGTTCTCCCAGCGGAAAAATCCTGACCGCCAACCAAGCGCTTGTGCGGATGTTTGGTTATGACTCTCTGGAAGAATTCCTTACAATTGATATTGCAGGAGACTTGTATGTCAACAAAAAGGATAGGCTCGCATGGCAGAAGAAACTGGAAAAAGACGGAGAACTTCGCAACGCTGAGCTTGTCTTGAAACGGAAAGACGGGCAAGAACTCGTAGTCTTGGAAAACACAAGCGCCACGCGCGACGCAAGTGGCAACGTCCTATATTATGAAGGAACCTTGACCGACATTACGGAAAGAAAAATGCAGGAAGAGAGACTCTCCGCACTGAACGTGTACGGTGGCAAGTTGAATGCCGCAAAGAGCTTGGACGAAGTATATGAACTGACTCTGGACGCGATGGAAAACACCTTGGGCTTTGGCCATGCCTCGTTCTTGACCGTTAGAAACGGAGTTTTGGTGTTTGAACATCAGCGCGGATACGCTGCACCGTCGGGCTTCGAATTGCCTCTGGACGGTTCAAGAGGCGGCATAACGGTGAAAGCTGCAACTTCACGCAAAACAATA
>DATEYW010000016.1:0-3822 GCA_035256045.1 Bathyarchaeia archaeon
TTTGGGTTCAAGCACTGCCCGATTAGTGCGGACGAGCAAACAGATCTCTCGAGCCAAAACACATGTCTTAACGTATTTGACCCTTTCAAGAATTTCATCACGAAGCTTCTTGCGACTTATTTCCAAGATGTTTTCCTCACATTTTCGTAGCGTATTGTCTACGCTCAAGTAGTTTGCAGCTTCATTTAAAGCTTGTTTATCAAGGCTAACCAGAAATAGAAAAGGTTCCCGCACCGAGTTCGCCTAATTCGCGTTGTCTTGCAGTCAACAGAAAGGATAATTATGTTGGAAACGAGTCTTGAAAGAGATTCGCTGATGAAACTGAAAATATTGCATACCAACGATTTGCACAGCAAATTTGAAGAACTGGCAAGAATTGCATCTGTAATAGAACAAGTTCGCGATGAAAACACGCTGATACTTGATGCGGGTGACAATGCTGATTTCTCGAGACCGGAAACCGAAGGCACTAACGGCAGAATCAGTTCCGCTATTCTCAACAAAATCGGATACACGGCAAGAGTTTTCGGAAATAATGAGGGTTTCGCCGGAAAAGAAAATGCAAGAATCATTTCTGAGACATCACGCTGCCCTGTCGTAACCTGTAACATGTGCGACATCAGGGGCAAGAGGCTTGATTTTCTTCAGGATGTAATTATCGTTGACGTTTCGGGCTCAAGAATTCTGATCATTGGAGTGACGGCCCCATTAAACGTGTTTTTCCATCTTTACGGAATCCACGTCAAAGACCCTGAACAAGAGGTACGAAGGGTTCTTGTCGAACACGAAAAAACGTTCCGAGACTTGACAATTCTGGTATCTCATTTAGGTCTGGTCGCAGACAGGAATCTAGCATCAAAACTCCCGAGCATAGAAGTGATTATCGGCGGGCACTCACACACCTTTCTAGAGAAGCCTCTGCTCGAAAACAAGACGATAATCTGCCAAGCAGGGCATTTTGGACAGTGCTTGGGCGAGCTAACGATTGAACTGGACGCTGCGACGAAGAAGATCTGCGACTACGAGGGAAGGCTCATCCGATCACAGAATTATCCAGAGCACCCCAAAATCAAGAAACTGATAAAACAGTTCACAGAACAGGCAGACAAATACATGTCCAGAGAAATGTACTCACTGGGCAAATCACTGGATCATTCTCTCACTGAAGAAAACGCTGTCGGCAATCTGCTGGCCGACGCTTTGAGAGATCTCATGAAGACTGATATCGGACTCATCAACAGTGGAGCCGTCAATGGCGAAATTAGCAAAGGTGCCATCACGAAAAAACTATTGCATGAACTATCACCGTCACCGCTGAACCCTACATATATGGAACTGAAGGGAAGAGACATCAAGTCCGCCCTCAGAAAGTCGATGAACAGAAAATACCAGTTGAGTGATGGCCGTGGAGCAGGCTTCAGAGGCACAAACTTGGGCAACCTTCAGGTTTCGAGCAACGTTCAGATCAAAGTTGACTCTAGCAACAAAGTGTGTTTGATAACCATAGACAATACACCGCTTGACCCAAGAAGATGGTACAGCGTGGGAACGTCCGATTATCTACAACGAGGCACAGGATATCGGGAGTTGGCCAACAGCCGTAATGAAAGTTACAGACCAGAATTCCTGAGAAACGTCCTTGAAGAATACCTCAGGAAGTCAGAATTCCTAAGATGTGCATCCAAAAAACGTTTTAAGCTTGATATTTCTAGCATACGAGCGAGTGGATGAGTGGACCTACCAGAATCGTTTGCTCAGAGCCTTGCGTTCAGCCTCAAGCACCAACTCATAGAACCTGTCATCAACTTTCGGCTGCTTATCAAGAACAGCCCTCACATCAGCAGGCTGAACCTTCCGCGCAGACAGCGCGATCGCAGCAGCTTTTCCAAACTTCTCCATCAACTTCGCCGTCTGCACAGCCTGACCGCAAAGCTTCTCCTCCACCCTAGTCAACTTCTGCCCCTGCTTCTCAACAAGAGGTGAAATCGCCTCTTCATCAACCTTCAAGAGCCCAATTGCCGACGAACTACACCGTGGGCATTTCGGTCTGTCAGGCAAGTCTCTGATTTTAAACTGTTCACTGTAACTCCAACATGTCGTACAGACAAAACTGCTTGTTTCGTTCAGCAGTCTTGCTTTCGCTGACTCAACAAGTACAGCCCGCATCCTCTCAGGCGGGATCAAATCAGTTTTCATGCTTATGCGTTCAATGCCCAAACGGGCAATAGGAGTCGCGGCGCCACCGGTTTCGACCTTGACGACTTGAAAGTCGCCCTCACGTATCCTGCAAAGAATTTCAATCAATCTGTCAACGTCCAGATCTTTGGTGAACACCTCCTTCAAAGCCTCTTCATAAACAGGCGTTCCCTCGAAGCTCTTTACCAACTTCTGAAGACTAACACTGCTGAAATCGGCCCATTTTTGCAGTGCGCCAAAACGACGCGCCACGTGGATCATGCGACGTTTGAACAGTCCAGTCTTCAGAGTGGCGTTCGTCAAGCCATTCCGCACAGCTTGATCCGACATGGCTTTCATTTCATCAAACAGCGCTACTACTTGACCTGAGTTGACGTTGCCCATCGTCTGCGCGAAAATTCTGTAAGGATCATGTTGAACGACCGCTGTGTATCCCATCTTGTCCGAAAGTAGCTCGCCCAACAACAATGCCAACGCCCTGTTGGCGAGAGATCCGAAGTTACAGTGTATCAGAACGAACTCCTTCCAATCCTCAACTATCATCCGCTTGTCCGTCGGAGCTGGAAAACCAGCGTTGACATGTTCGATTGTTTCGCTCAAAGCCCTCAGGATCGCTTCCTTGTCCGACGGGTATTTTTGACTGAGCCTTTCAGCGATTTTTTCGGTTGGAACATCCTTCCGATATTGCTCCTCGACAAACGCTCTGATCAAACCCACTTCCTGTGAAACCTTGAACGGAACAGGGATCTCCTCGCCGATCCAGCTTGGAATGGCGCCTGTGGGATCTTCGATGGGCCTAACGTGGACTTTCTCCTCAGATACGGTCTGAATAATCCACGGCGAACCTCGGATGATGAACTTCGTGCCAGGCTTGCCGAACTCGGCCATGAACGCTTCGTCTAAGACTCCAACCGCTTGGTCGCTCGACTCGTCAACGACGAGGAATTGTTTCTCCTCAGGAATCATCGACAGATTGTCAAAGTAGTACTCAAACAGAGCTTTTGATTGTCGAGGCCGCAAAACCACTTTGTCTTCAAACGAAACCCAGGCAAGTCTCGGAAAACGGCCGTGCATGTATTTGAGGACGCGTTCAACATCCTCCTCGTTCAAATCCGCATAAGGAAAGGCTTTCCCATATAGCTCCACTATCTCTCCAAAACCAAGACGCTTGTTCTTGATAAGCAGTCCTGCAATCTGATGTGAAAGCACATCGTAAGGCTTTGGTGGAATCTCAACAGGCTCCAAATCCTCTTTCAGTGCCATTTTCGCTATTGCCATCGCTTCGAGAGCATCATCCGAATCCAGAGCAACAATGATCCCGTCAGCAGTTTTTCCAACACTGTGACCGCTACGCCCGACGCGTTGAATAAGTCTGGTCGCTTGCCGAGGGCTCATGTACTGAATGACCAGATCGATCCTACCCACATCGATGCCCAATTCAAGAGAACTGGTGCACACAAGTCCTTTCAGTGTACCGCTCTTCAAACCCCTCTCAGCAGCCAAGCGAGATGGTTTTGCCAGCGAACCATGATGGATCGAAACTGGAAAATCCATGTCCCAAACCTTGAATCGACTTGCCAGAACCTCAGAAACAGCTCGAGTGTTAGTAAAAAGCAGCACTGACTT
>DATEYW010000017.1:0-8633 GCA_035256045.1 Bathyarchaeia archaeon
TCAACATTTCAGGTTCCTTCATTCCGCGACGTGTAACCTCGCAGGTTCCGACTCTGATAACGCAGTCAGTGATTATGTTTGCGCCCTGAAGTCTTCTTGCTATGTCAGTTGCCTTGGCAAGGCTTCCATAATCCAAGATCACCTGATGAGACCTCGTGAAACCTAAATGACTGGCAGTGACTGGAAAGCCATAGTCGTGCAAACACTTGGCAAGCGCACCCGAGTTGCGGACGATCTGTGCTGCGTAGTCCTTGCCGAATTTCTTCATTTCAGCCAAGCACAGTGTCAGTGCTGCGATTCTATTCCAATGCGCGTTGTCAACAAAGGCAGGGTAGATCTTCTCTTTCAGCATTTCACCAGGATCCTTGTTCGCCAGAATGATCCCTCCTTGAGGCCCGAAGAAACTCTTATGAGTCGAACCGAACAGCAACTGAGCCCCTTCTCTCAAAGGGTCTTGAAACTCGCGGCCCGCGATCAATCCCAAGACGTGTGAACCGTCAAAACCAACAAAAGCGCCGTTTTCTCTTGCGATTGAGGCAATTTCTCTGACCGGATGAGGAAATGTGATCAAGCTGGCACCGAAAATCACAGCTTTTGGTTTCGTTTTTTCTATCAATTTCTTCGCTTCTTCAACTTTGATATTCATATCCTTTCTGCTGAAAGGAAATGCCACGGCCTCTAGTTTGAGAAAACCTGCCAGACCATTCTCCCACATCCCTGGATATCCACCGTTGTCGGGCGAAACGCAGACAAGCTTGTCATTCTGTTTGGTCAGGTTAGCCAGGACAATCAGGTCTGCTACGTGTCCTGAAAGGGGGCGCAGGTCGGCTGTCTGGGCTTTGAACAAGTCCTTTGCCAATTTCTCCCCGTGCTGTTCGATCTCGTCTGTGAAACGTGTACCCATGTAGAAACGGTCTCTGGCAGTGTAGCGATGCGCCAGGTCGGATGAAAGCAAAGCCCTTGCAGACGGGCTCATGACGTTTTCTGATGGTATCAGGTTGAGGCATTGTTTTCCACGCCACTCTTCATTGTTCTTTACTAAATTCAGAATTTCATCGATCATTCTTGATCACTCGTAATTGCTTGCCAAATATTATCGATCCTTGAAGTTAATTCGGGTTTCGGCAGGTCATTAAGCTGCTAAGTATTACCTCTCTTCTCTAAGAAGACGAGATAAGAAACCGAACTAGGAGAGGTACGAGGCCCAAAGCAACAGGAAAGGGGAGTCCCGGGAAAATTCCCTTTCTTTCAAGCATTTTGAAGGCTAAGAATGATCCAACGAGGACTCCTAGGGCCGAGAACAGACAGTAGATAGGACCAGCGAGTGCAAGAGCCAAGCTGACCAGCATTGAATAAAAGGTCAAGTCCCCCAAGCCAATCTGAACGTCTCTGAATGGAAGACTCAAACCTCGAAGTCTGTCAAGTCCGCTGCTAGCGATCTTTCCAACGGGACCTCGAAAGACAGCAAAGACATCATAGACACCCAATAAGATGAGCATCAAGACTGCACTGAGTGGAGGGATTGACAAGCCGAGAAACGCGCCTAGGGCGCCACCAAGCAGCAAGATCGTGAAGCTGTAGCTCAACCCCTCTTTCCGAAAGACTATGAAATCGAAAATCACGGTTAGGAGTGCAGCAAAAATCAATACTGCAATTGGCGCGTACGCAACATTGAAAATTGACAACACAGGCCAGATGTACACTACAGAAAGCAGGAAAGCTGCTGCAGTAAGGGCAAATCCTGTAACGAACGCGATGATCCTCAATTTCTTGCGTTTTAGTAGCAGGTACAGTATTGAAGCGCCCACTCCTGCAAGAACAACGAAATAGACACCATTGCTCAGTGAGCCTATCAGGCCTTCTGGGAAAGGAGTAACCGCATATGTCTCAGTTGACAATGCAAGGCTAAGGTATGTGAACGCGAATCCGAGTACAAGGCTGGCAAATATCGGAAGCAAGTAGACGGGTTGTGCTCTAAACTTTTCGCTCAAGGTCTTTCCCGAACTCAATCAACACAGCTTCAACTTCGGAGGCGCATTTCTTGCAGAAAAAGGATTTTTTCACGTCAGTCTCCAAAATAGAGTTCGAAAAGCGCATGACGCAGAATGGGTTGTCACAGTGGTCAAGACCTAAGGTATGCCCGATTTCGTGGATCGCTTCTTTTGCGCATCTTTCACCAAACGCTTCCTCGTTTGGAGGTCGTTGGTGGAATTCTGGCCTGAGTCGCCAAAAAGATACCAGAGCTGCCTTTCCAGGATGTTCCGCCTCACCAAAAACGAAGTTCATCGATGGAACAAAAAGGTCAACGTCAGTTATCCCCAAGATGCGATCAAATTCTTGTCGTGCATCAGCGAAATTTCTGATCTCCATAAGAATTATGTCAGAACGATATTGTTTTCTAGTTTCATTGAAAGCTCCATCAGGTACGCAAATTTCTTTCTCTATCATGGCAACCGCAGTCTCGGGGAATGTGGCACTCAATGTTTCTCGGATTCTGTCTGACGGGTCTGACTTGGGTTGTCCGATGCGAAGAATTCCAATTCTCATCGCTGCTTTTTCTCTCTAGAGGTTGAACTTCTCACCTGTTCTCGGTGCTATGGACTCTAGACCCAGCTCATTTCTTGCCCATTTTGCTAGAAGTTCGCAGTTGCCCTCCGCTCCGTGAACTATGAACGCTTTTGGCTTTCCTCCAAGTCTTCTCAACGCTTCCTTTAGTTCGCTGGCTCCGCAATGGGATGAAAAGTCAAAATGCTCAACGCGTGCCTTGATCTTTCTCATCTTTCCGTCTATGACGCATATGCGCTTTTCAAGCAATTCTTTTCCAGGTGTTCCTGGAATCTGGTAACTTACAAGGAAAACCGCATTGTCAGATTTCTTTCCGATTTTTGACGCATAGAAGACTGCTGGTCCTCCCTTCAACATGCCTGCAGGAGAAATGATGACGCCCGGTATTTTGGCTGCTTTTCTGCGGTCTCGCCAGCCTTCCACCCAGTTGGTTGAATGGATGGCATCGGCAAAAGCTCTTTGATCTCTGAGAAACTGGGGATAGCTCATCATTATCCTGCTGACTTCGCGAGCCATTCCGTCAAGAGTGACGGGATACTCAAAATGATGGGCTGCGAGAACGCAGGCGATTTCTTGGGCTCTGCCCACCCCGAACGCTGGGACAAGCACTATCCCGCCTTTCTCCACTACCTCGGTACATGCATCCACGAATCGTCTTTCCAATTCTTGTCGAGCGGTGTGATCTTCGTTTGCGTATGTGCTTTCAATTATGACAGCGTCTAGATCGCCGTAATCCATTTTGGCTCCTTCGAGGAGTCTTGTGTCCGTTAAGTTGAAGTCGCCTGTATAAAGGATTCTTTTCCCTTCAGCTTCAATCAGAGTTAGTACGCTTCCTGGAATGTGACCTGCATTCTTGAATTGGAATGCCATGTCTCCGACTTTCTGTTCTGTGTTGAAGTCAACATGCTTGCTGTTCTGCATCATTGACTTCAGCTCTAGATATTCAAAAGGCAGGTAGTAACTGGATAAATGGATAAAGTCTGAAATGAGTAGTTGACTCAGTTCTGTCGTCACTTTGTTTGCGTACATTGGTCTTTTTCCTTGGATGTAGAATATCGGAATGACTCCTGAATGGTCGAGGTGACTGTGAGATAAGATTATGGCATCAACATCTTTTGGAGGAATATGCATAGGAAATCCTGGTTCGTTATCTAGCATGGCGCCATAGTCAAGTAGAACCTGGGTTTTTTCTGTCTTGACTGTTATAGCTATTCTGCCGACTTCGCGAGTGCCGCCCAGAAACCCGATTTGCAGCTGTCCCATTTGTTTCAACCGCTGTTTCAGTAACAAGCTTTGTGCTCTTTTAAAAATGTATTGACTTGTTGTCTGTGAAAACTCGCAGAATTGCTTTTTGCAGTCTTCGTTGACTTAGTCAGGAACTTGAAAGGTTTGAATCAGAACCTTTCGCAGAGACTGTCCGCAGAATCTCATGCAAGATCGGCACTACGTCTTTTCGTTTGGTTTCGTCCAAGTTGATTTTTCTGAACGTGAGGTTTTTCATGGTGCAAGCCTTTTTGCATGCTTTAAGGATGAAATCCTTCCAGTTCTCATGATCGTTAAACAGGACAACGGTGCGGTAGTTGGTGCTAAGAATGTATTTGGCTACCTGACCTGCAACGAACTCTTTGGTTTCGGAGTCTAAAGGAACAGTAATTTCGTGTTGTGAAAGCGGGAACACCTCGTCGAGTTCAAGTGGAACTACCCCGAAAGGAGCAGCATAAAAGCATACATGAATCTTGTTTGATGTTCCTTTAAGTTCTTTTTGAAGGTGGAGAAGCAGCCGCTTAGACGTCGGTGATTTGTGAAAAGGCTTCGTGCGCGTTTGGGGAAGAAGCAGAAGAATCTGTGCTTTGGGCGGCGAGTATCTTTCGCCGAGTTTTCTTGCGTGACGCACAATCTCTGGTCGCATTAGACTGTTTGAGTTGAAGTAAAAAAGCCCGCTGTTCTTAACAGTAGGATCATGTTTTTCAAGTATTTCCCGATAGTTGCTCAGTTTTCTCAGTGCTTGAAGAAGAGATGGATGGGCGTGCGCTCGCATCTCCACATGTTCCCAGAGTCTTCCATCTTTTATCGACTGCTTTATACGTTTCAACTCTGAACTGCAAATGCTCAGATTGTGTTCAGCCAGGAAGACTCTTCTTTCGCCAGGGCCCAACTCTGAGATTTCCTTGGGAGTAGCTGCTGCACAATTCGGGCAAGCGCAGGGGAAATACGCCAATTCACCAAGTCTTGATGTGCCATTCTCCGTCATATAGCGGTCCTCTTTGGCATACAACATGTACGCTGCTGAATCGAAAAGGTCGCACCCGAGAGCTATTGCTAGAGAAAACATGAAAGGATGTCCTGCTCCAAAAAGATGAAATGGTCTCTCCATAGGCAGGTGCGTTTTGGCGGCCATTATCATGTCAGTCAAAACGTCAAACCTGTACCGTTCCATCACTTCAGTTGGGCTTCCTAAAGCGTGAATATCGAATGGCAGTTTTCCCATGGCACGCGCTGATTCAGTCACGAGGTCTAGGTATTTGCCTCCCTGAACTGGGCCCACCCAGAGAATATCTTCTCTCTTTTTCAGTTCAAAAAATTCTCCTGCTCTTTTCAGGGTTTCATTCACAGTTTCGCTGGCGTGCTCCTTCGTGACTTTCCAGCCAGTTGGAATGTCGAGGATGGTAGCAATGTCCGAACCTATCTTTTCTTGATATTCAACGATCTCTTTCGGAGTAACTTCCACGTCTCCGTAAACGAGGATCTGGTACGCTCCTGAATCTGTCATCACCGCTCCATTGAAGTCGAGAAACTGGTGCAGTCCATCGCTTGAAGGTTGTTTTTCCAGATGTTTTTTCAGTATGTACGCGTTTGTGATCAGGGCCTCAAAGCCAAATCGTTCGCGTATCTTTCTTGGAGAAATGAGCTGCGTGTAAGGATTGACAACAGGAAACAGAAGGGGAGTCTCAATCGTGCCATTCTTGGTCTTGAGTCTGCCAATCCTTGCAAGCAGGTCCTTTTCTTTTATTTCAAAAGACATTGTTAAACATTAGACTAGACAATGGACACACATATAAAAAACATTCACAGATACGTTTTCGTCGAAGGGTGAGTGGAAATGAGCTTAGAAAAAATCATTAAAGAGGAACTTTCAGGAAATTCCGCCAAATCGTTTGTTGCCCAGATTTCACGTTTTCACAGAATTCAGGCTTCAACTATGTTCCATGAAGCTGCAGAATATGTGAAAGAAGAACTGGTGAGAATGGGATTGGATGATCCCGTCGTTGAACAGTTTGCTTCAGATGGAACGAAAAAGTACTGGACCTACACATCGCCTATGGGATGGGCCGTCAACGGTGCCGAACTCCGGCTCGTTGAGCCTAAGGATGAACTGATTGTGAAGTATGAAGACACACCTCAGAGTCTCCACACCTACAGCAATGCTACTCCGCCCGAAGGAGTGGTTGCTGAACTCGTCGATGTAGGATCTGGAACAAAAGTGTCAGACTACGAAGGGAAAGATGTGAGAGACAAGTTTGTACTTGCAACTGGCAGAGGTAGGCGAGTTCACGAACGGGCTATATACAAGTATGGTGCCGCCGGCGTTCTCACCGATACGATTACGCACGAGATACCCAACGTCAGAGAGAGTATAGACATTCCTGATGCCCACGCTTATCAATCGATTTGGCCCACGGCAGACGAGCTTGCAAAAGTCAAATTCGGATTCTCCCTGAGCAAACGGCAGGGGAACCAACTAAGAGGGCTCTTGAGAAGCGGCAAACAAGTGAAGTTGAAGGCAAAAGTAGATGCTCAACTGTTTTCAGGCAACCTAGATATTGTGACTGCCACGATTCGCGGTTCCTCAAAGCCTGACGAGGAAGTTTTTCTCATAGCGCATCTTTGCCATCCGAAACCAAGTGCTAACGACAATGCTTCAGGAAGTGGTCTCCTGATTGAGATAGCGAGAACCATAAAAACCTTGATCGGCAAAAACAGGATAAAGCGTCCATCTAGAACGATTCGTTTTATATGGGTTCCTGAAACCTATGGTTCCGTCGTCTACCTTATTCATCACGAAGAAGCACCGCGAAGAATGATAGCAGGCCTGAATCTTGACATGGTTGGGCAAGATCAAGACCTCTGCAGATCGACACTCAACCTTGACCGCACTCCTGATTCTCTTCCTTCGTATCTTAATGACTATGTTTTCGGTCTTGTCGAGAAATCCGTTAAAGAATTCGACGTACCTTCAGCTTTTGGCACATCTTCCACTTTCAGATACAACACAGGCGCGTTCAGCGGCGGAAGCGACCATGCAGAATTTACAGACTCAACCGTCGGCATACCCTGTATAATGTTGTTGCAGTGGCCTGACCTTTTCTATCACACGAGCATGGACACAATCGACAAAGTCAGCTCCGACAGCCTCAAACGTGTCGGGTGGATAGCAGCGCTGGCAGCTTTGACACTAGCAGACTCAAATGCAGAAGTCGCCTGTCTCTTAGCAGTCCAAACTGCGTCGCGGGCGACAACACGTATCGAGGAAATCGGACGGATGGCTTGTGACGAATTCCTTAGGAAAAGAGAGGAACGAACGTCGGAACGCAAGAATGATCAACTGAGCAAAGAGTTGGTCGAGATTGTGGGTCGGTACCGAAACAAAATTGAGCATGTCCTTTGGAGAGAACAACAAGCAGTCAAATCAGTAACGCGGCTTGGAGAAAACCCCGAACTGCAAGCTATCTTGGACGATTGCTGCGAAGATCTCAGGGATGCCGGACAAAGAGTGACTTCAAGGATCGAAGAGGCAGTGAACATCGTGGCAAGAGCTTCAGGCGTAATTCTTTCAACGGCTAAGGCAGACGATGAGAATGCTGAACTGAAGAAGCTTGTGCCCAAGAGACTGTTCAGAGGTACACTTGGTCTTGAGTTCCTAAGGAAAGGTTTGGGTGAAACAGAATTTGAATGGTACCAAGAAATCGACGAGAAAGATGCGGACTTCTCGAAGAAAGCTGCCGAAATACTGAACTTTATGGATGGCAAGCGAAGTTTGTATGAAATCCTAAAAGCCGTGTCGGCCGAATATTCTGACACCAAACCTGAATATGCGTCAAAGTTTGTCAGAGACCTTGAAAAGTTGAAACTAGTATCATTTCAACATTCATAGCTCAACATCAACCCATCAAAACACACTTATAGCATCATCTTTCATCTACTACCCGTCCAAACGTGAGTACAGGAAAAGCTCTGATGGTCTGCATAATAGAAATCGACGAAAAACCGAAACTTCATGACCCCGTGCTAATCGAGGGCTTGCCCGGAATAGGCTTTGTTGCAAACATAACTGCTCTGCATCTGATTCACGAGTTGGGGGCTCGACGTTTCGCTGAAATTCATTCTTCATCTTTTCAAGATCTTGCAGTGACCACAGCCAATGGAGCAACACTTTCTCCATTGAATGAGCTGTATTACTACAAGGCAAAAGAAGGCGAGCGGGACCTGATCATCTGGTACGGCAACACTCAAGCTCTGACTACTCTTGGACAATACGAGCTTTGTGGGCGCGTTCTAGACATCGCTAAAGAGTTTGGGTGCAGATACATAATCACGTTAGGAGGCTTCAGGCAAGAGGAAATCAGAACCACTCCTCAAATCTATTGCGCTGCTTCTGACAATGAGACTCTGCAGGAAGCTCTGGGACTTGGAACGAAGATTATGGTCGGACAAGTATTCGGCGTTGCTGGTATAATGGTAGGATTGGCGAGGCTTAGAGGCTTGAAGAGTTTCTCTCTTTTGGTTGACACTCTGGGTACGTACCCAGATGCGAATGCGACGCGGGTTGCACTAGTAGCTTTGAACAAGTTTTTGAAAATGAACATAGACATCTCAAGAATAGATGCAGCTGCTGAAGAAACCAAGAAAACACTGGAGTCTTTCGGGCTGATAAGGAATGTCGGAGAAGAAAAGAAGAGAGAGGAACAACAGTTCCGCTGGTTCATCTAGGCTTTCAGGCCTTTTGCTTCACCCATGAACAATTCATAGACTCTTTGTACACGCTCGGCGGCAGGCCCTGAGCCTTCAAC
>DATEYW010000018.1:0-6782 GCA_035256045.1 Bathyarchaeia archaeon
AAAATCTTCAGCGAAATATGCGTTGCATATCGCATATCGAGAAGACCAGAATGGGACAAGTTTGCGGGGGCGAAATATACAACAGCTTTTGACATGATATGTCCTGACGGTAGAACGTTGCAGATTGGAACGGTACATCACCTCGGTCAACACTTCTCAAAAGCGTTCGACGTTTCATATGAGACCAAAGACGGCGGAAGAGAATACGTGTGGCAGACATGTGCAGGAATCTCAGGTAGAGGAATAGCATCCGTGTTGATTATGCACGGTGACGACCATGGAGTGACATTGCCGCCCAAAATTGCGCCGATTCAAGTAGTCATCATTCCGATTCCATACAAAGGCAAAGCAGAGCTTGTCAATGAAGAATGCAAGAAGACCGCAGACGAACTGAAGCGGGCAGGTTTCAAAGTTGAAGTCGACCTGAGAGAAGACATCACGCCCGGCTCGAAATATTTTGACTGGGAACTGAAAGGAGTTCCAATTCGATTGGAGATAGGACCACGAGACATTGAAAGAAGCGAGGTTACGGTCGTAAGAAGAGACACTTTCAAGAAACAAATCTGCAAACGAAGCGAGCTGACACAATTTCTCAACACACTTGCAGACACAATGACCGAGGAACTCAGGCAAAGGGCATGGAAATGGACAGAACAACACATACACCGAACAGAATCTCTTGAGGAAGCAAAAGCACTCTTAGAAAGACATGTGGGAATGGTTGAAGCACCATGGTGTGGAAAAGCGGAATGCGCACACAAACTCGAGGAAGCCACCAACGCACGTGTACTCGGAACTCCAGAAGATACTGGAGAGAAAACAGAAGGAAAATGTGCGATCTGTGGCGAAAGAGCAGTAACTATAGTTAGGGCTGCAATTGCATACTGAGCAAAATAGAAGAACGCTACCCTACAATGACAATTTCACTCTTCCGCCTAGTTCTCTTGCCGCGTTCTCCAGACCCAATCTATGCAGCGTAGACCCAGTGGGTATCCCGCGTTCATCCCAGCCTCTTTTTTGATAGTAACTCTTCAACATGTTGTCAAACTTGGTTCTGTTGAGTTTCTTGCCTTTCAAAGGTCCTCTGGTCAAAGGTTCTTCAAACCATCTGGCTGGAGGAACGTCCATTTCGATGTTCCACTTGCTGCCAAACTCCCGCACCCAGAAAGCCCTGACTAGATTGAGCACTCGGTCGCCGATCAGGTTCAAGGTTGCCCATGGCATTTCGACGCCTGTGGCGGCACGCAAAAGCTTCGGGTACCATTCAAGTTCGAAGCCCAATTCAATCCAAGGAAATCTGCACACCGTCAGACATTCAAAGACTCCCCCTCGGATGCGCTGCAATTCAATGACTTTGTCAACTTTCTCCGCAGTATATCCCTCTCGTCCGGTTTTCACTTCCCAAGAGATCACCCATGCGTCCTTGTGGTGAGCTCCTATAGAGGAAGTTGCGAAGGCAAGCGCCATGGCAGGTGTGGTATGACAATCATAGGCTGAAGTTTCAAGACCCTTAACATGCATCGCCCAGTGATTTGATTCGTTGCCTATTTCCCTTGACGCTGAATAGACTCCGTCTGCCAGCAAGTTCCCTAGGTTTCCTTGTCGAAATGCTATGTCCTCGATTAGAGCTCTAGTCGTCTTGTACTTGCCCCATGGAATATTCTCTTTGATTAACCCTTTTTCCGAAGCTTCCATTGCAAAACCTAAAGCGTTGCCAAGGGAAATCGTATCCAAACCGTACTCATCAGCAACTCTGTTCAGAGCAGCAACACTTTTCAGATTGCCGAGTCCGATGTTGGACCCGAGCATGGCGACGTTTTCATAATCAAGTTCAGACTCCTTTCTGTCCGAGTCTTTGACTACGTTGCCACACGTCATGTTGCATAGCGGGCATCCTCGGTTGGAGACTTTCAGTTTCTCCATGGCAAAACCTCCTATCCGACTCGCTTTTTCGAAGACGCCTTCGCTGTAATTGCAGGTTGGCAGCACACTGTTCTCTTGGCTCCATTCAATCGTGCTCATTGTGCCTTGCCGTTTCCAAGAAACATAGTTGGGTTTTGCTAGGACTTCTCTGTACGCTTCCTCTCCGAGGTTCTTAATCTCTTTAGGATAGGCTGCCGACAGTTCTTTAGATCCCAGCATGACTACTGCCTTCAGGTTCTTTGAACCCATGACGGCACCCATTCCGGGCCTTCCGCCAGCTCGGCCTTCTTGCGACATGATCACGGCATATTTCACAAGGTTTTCCCCTGCTTGACCTATACAAAGGATGCCTGCAGTCCTTCCGTAAAGCTCAGCTAATCTTCTTTCAGTCTCAAACGAGGTAGCACCCCACAGATCCTTTGAGTCAAAGAAATCTACTGATTCGTCTCGGATTAACAACACCATCGGGTTCTTTGCTCTGCCTTCCATGACGACAGCGTCATAACCTGCTTTGCGCATTTGAACGGAAGCGAAAGTTCCTATGTTTCCGTCTCCGTAGCCCCATGTCAGTGGGCTTTTTGCTGCCACGATCATTTTTCCGCTACTTGGGAGAGCAAAACCGGTCAAGGGTCCCGCTGCAAAGACAAGTCGGTTTTCCGAGGAAAGCGGATCTATTCCGGGTCTGAGTTCGTCCCAAAGGATTTTGGCTGCAAGTCCTCTGCCTCCGAGAAAATTGCGTGCGGTCACGTCACCATATTTGTTGGCAGAAGCTTTCTCTTTGGTCAGGTTCACATGTAGGATGTTTCCATTCCAACCGAACATGTGGTACAGCTTCCCTAAAACTAGCAAGTGAATATATCTGGCTGACCATAGATAAGTCTAACCCTTTTGGAGGCTAGATCACGAGTTTTTCCGGTTCTACGCTTCTGTTTTTGAGACCTAAGTCGCTGACTTTAAACTTCCGGTCGCCGTAAAGGTAAGCGTATTCTTCGTTTTGGTATAGTGCTGCAGCTATTCTTCCCATGGCGTCAGCTTTCAATATTCCGCTTCCGCTTGCCCCACCTGCGATCATCACGTCGTTTTCCTCAAAAATCACTGGTTGTCCATCAATGCTGTTGATTTCGTAGAGGCCTGCAAAAGCTGAAAACGGTTGGCAGTCTGTGAGTTGAGGGAAATATTTGACCATGACCTGGTATAGTCCATAGGTGTAGTAATTTTCCTCAGGCTCGGGGTCATCTTCAATCTTGAAGGCTCGCGGAAACTCGTCGGCGTAGGCCAGCCACAGCGCATCTTCTTCGGGTGCTGGACGAATATAAGCTGATGGTTTCGGAAGAATTGTGAATGGCAGACATCCTGCTTGAGTAAACTCCCTGCAATAAAGCAATTTTTTCAGCGCTTCGGTCTTCGTTTTGACCGAGAAAACCTGTCGTTTCTTCGCCTTGACAAAACATTCGATGCCAACTGGATCTAGCAGTTGAGAAGACCAGGCGCCAGTTGCAACTATTGTCTTCTTGGATTTTATCGGGCCTTTTGCTGTTTCTATCCCTGTGACTGCTGCGTCTTGCCAGAAGTAAGGTTCGCCAGGCATTCCCAATGGCCGGCGAGGTTCAACGATCAATCTGTTTACCTCAGTGCGGTATTGAATCTTGCCTCCGAGTTTGACAAACGCAGACTCGTAGTATTTGACGAGCGAGTCGACGTCAATCAGTCCTGCCTTCGGAATCAGCACGCCCTTGTGCACATTGCCCAGCCCTATCATTTTTGCTTCGGCATCGTTCGCAAAATCAGTTCTCATATCGAGTTTCTTGGCCAAGTCTGCCGAATCGTACTCAACATATTTGAAACCTCTGCCTGCAAGTTCTTTTAGGACTGGAAGCATTTTGCGGTAGCCGTCTTCGTCGAAGAACCATAAGTAGCCTGTCCAACGGAGTTTGAGGTCAAACTTCAAATCGTCCTCCACGTGTCGGTAGAACTCGGCGGACGAGTCTGCCAACGCGAAGTTAGTTCTTGAGGTGAAAAGGCAACGAAAAGCAGCTGCACTCTTTGCGGTACTTCCCTGTCCAGCTGCTCCAAGCCGGTCGACAATGAGAACGTTAAGGTTTGGGTCAGCCGTTTTGAGGTGGTATCCGATTGATAGACCGACGATTCCTGCGCCAACTACGATCGCATCGTACTCTGTCATAGGAGCCCCAGCGTGTGAAGTCAAATATTGAAAATAGATGAGATTTAAGCTTAGCTGTCACATTACCTAGAAGCGTTTGGAGTCTATGGCCTACTTCCATCGGCCATGGCTTTTCTGACGGCGTGCTCAGATTCTGAAATATCGGAGGCGTGACCGTGGAAAATGCTAGGTCTGTCCTTTTCAGACAAGTTCTTAAGCTCAGCAAACTAGACTTTCTAGGGATTACCATTGAAGAAAAGCGAAGTGAAAACGGAAGAAGACGTCATTCGATTCCTGAGCTACAAGACAGAGTTTGAGAGAGCGGTTTTGGTTGCCACATTCAAGATTCCTAAAGGTAAGATCAGCACTTACAAGAGAATTGCTGAGAAGATAGGCAGACCAAGGGCTCACCGTGCCGTTGCCAATGCTTTGCACAAGAATCCGCTTCACCCTATTGTTCCCTGCCACCGCGTCGTAAGATCTGACGGAGGATTCGGAGGAGAGAAGAAGGGAGCCGAATCGAGAAGGAAGCTTGTGAAGGAAGAAGGGGTTCCGATAAGGGACTCAAGAGTGGTAATAAACACACAAATGCTTTGCTAGGAAAACCCGGCAGCAATAGGACCGAACATTCAAGTCCACACCGAGGCATCCACCGTACTACTCTGAAATGCTTATTTACCCCTTAGAAATATGTTCTACAACCACAATTCAATATTGAGGGAGCAACTTACAAATGAAGAAACAGACTCTTGCGCTAACAACTCTTTTTGCAGTCATTCTTATCTTAATTGCGGCCGTAATCGGCGCATTGGTAGCGTACACATGGACCATGGCTCCCTTCTATTTGGAACCTGAGAATGCTGTAGACCTAGTTATAACAGACGTCAATTTCTCACTCAACAACGCAAACTACTTTGGCGTAACGATCATGAATCCGTCTCACTCGATGTCTGCCACAAACATTACGGACATCTACATCACGGCCGAAGGGTTTAACGCAACAAGTGCTACGGATAGCCGCCCAAGTCTGCCTTTCAAACTCGAACGAGGAACAACCCAAACGGTCAACTGCTCGCTTCAATGGGGAGATTTGGCAGGAAAGCTTCTGACCGTGCACGTGTCGTCATCTAATAACACAGGAGCTGAACGTTCCGTTCAGACCCAAAGCGTGATTCTTGGCGTCAGTACGTATTTCGACCCTTCAAAAAGCATCGATTATTTCAACGTAAGCGTGACAAGCATAAGCTCACCGATAAACCTCACCATCAACGAAGTGCTCTTCGATTTCACGCCTGTGAACAAAACATATCTCAACATAACACTGCCTCAGGTCATTCAGGAAGGTGGAAAAATCGCTTTCACCTGTTATGTCCGATGGGAAGGATACGTAAATCCGCTCGTCAGTGTACAAACAGCCGAAGGCTATGGTGGTGAAACACGAGCAGACGCACGAGGTACTGCTAACCTGCAAGTCTCCAAAGTCACGTTCAACAGTACCGACAAAGTTGACTTGATCCTATTCAATTCAGCATCCTCGGCAACGGCTGTGGAAGTGTCAAACATCACTTTCAAACACGGAAACATAACCGACACGATAAGCGGAAACCTCTCAACGCCGGCTCTGCCGATCACGATTGAAGTCAATCAGACAGCTGCCCTCAAATGCTCCTGGCCTTGGTCACAAAGCGCAAATCGCGACATAGACATCACGATAAACGCTAGCACCAAACAGGGTTTCGTGTCTATTTCTTCCACACTCAGGACACCGCCAAAAGCAGCGGCAAACGTAGACGCGGCGGGTTTCGACTTAGATGACACGGGAGTCTTCACAGTCAACGTAACTAACTGGCAATACTCCCTGAGCAGCATCAACATTACTGGCGTCGCCCTAAACAATACGTCCATAGGAATGAACCAGACGCTGGCTCCAGGACAAAACCAAACGTTTCCGTGCACGTTCAACTGGTCAAACTTGGTGGGCTCAAGAGTTAGAATCACAGTCAACTTCACATTTGAATCGAAACAATCGTCAATATTCTTTGACACCAACGTTCCATACATAAAGGTGACAGACGCGACCTTCGCAGCTTTCTCCGAAAACACGCCTTACGCGAGCGTCACCATCCGCAACAGTGAGTTTTCAAAAACGAACACAACAATCACGGGGGTACAGGCCAAAATAGGCAACACAACATTCTCAATAGCCGGAGACACCGGATACGAGGTCGGCACAGGATCACAAATCGTCATAGTGTGCCCATGGAACTGGAAGCCATACTCCACTCAAGACGTCACCTTGACCGTCTTCACTCAAGATGGAACAGAAGCATCAGCAACATTCAGAATCGCTTAACTCACCCAAAATCCTTATTTTGTTTTCGGTAGAATCACCTCCAGTAGAGGGGCAAGTCTTGTCGTGTTTTAAACCTACAGAGAGAGTTCGCGAAATAGAGTATCCCATCCGAGACGTAATCCCTTATGCCAAGCAGGTTGCCAAGACAGGAAAGACCATTTACTACCTGAACATCGGGGACCCGAACGCATTCGATTTTGATACGCCACAGCACATAAAAGAAGCCTTGATTAAGGCTGTCGGAGACAGATCCAACGCGTACTCACCGTCAGAGGGATTATCAGAACTCAGGGAAGCGATAAGTCAGAAAGAGAAAAGAGTCAATGGCGTTGAAGTGTCGCCTGA
>DATEYW010000019.1:0-2127 GCA_035256045.1 Bathyarchaeia archaeon
GTGAAGCTTCCGGGAAAATTGGAGACGGACAAAAGATATGCGGCGACGAATGTGTATTTCAGGGGAGCGCTTTCGTGTCTGCGGCAGATATGGACACCGATGCGAAGTCCTGTCGCAATAATCGGTGTGGGGTTTGTGAAGAATGATTTTGTTACTTTCGTTGAGAATGAGGACCCTGAGCTGGCAAAATCAGTTGTGGACGTGAAGAGCGTCAACAACGGCGGAGTCTCAGGAATACACGAAGCGTTACGTTCTGGCATATTGTTGAAAACTGTGAACCAACTGAGGATTTCAGAGGAAGCGGCTTCAGTCGAGGAGGTTTTGAAGCGGCTGGGGAAGGGTGAAACTAATGTCACCTATGGCTTGGACGAGGTGGAATCTGCGGCAAAGTTGGGAGCCGTGGAAAAACTGCTAGTGGCAGACACGATGCTCCGCAATTCTGAGGATGAAAAGAGGCAGCGAATCGAAGAGGTGATGAACATTATTGAGCAGAAGGGCAGGGGAACGGTGCTCATAGTCAGCACGGAACATGAAGCAGGTTCAAAACTTGTCAGTCTAGGCGGCATCGCTGCGCTTCTTCGCTTCTCAATCGGCGGCCAAGGCCCGAGTACGTAATTCGAGACCACGGCAAATCTGAAGCACGCTCGAAAGTCTTATTATCATGTGCATACAATTCGTGTCTTTGTCAACGGATGAACAGAAGAATGACATTGACAGACTATTCTACAATTGCAAAACTGTTTATATCTGGCCACACGCTGTTCAAGAGCTCTCTGTGTCCTGAAGCTGGACTGAGATGAAAATAATGGCGAAAAGAAAGCCCACCATTCATATTCAAAATATCGTTGCCTCAGCAGCGCTCAACCAGAGAATTAGTTTGACCAAAATAGTTGAGAAATTTCCTTTCGCAGAGTATAGCCCGAAAGTGTTTCCAGGACTGGTCTTTCGTTTGAAGAAGCCCAAAACGGCGACGCTGATTTTTGAGACTGGCAAGATGGTCTGCACGGGAGCAAAATCGGAGAAAGAAGCTATTCAGGCAGTCAACAAGGTGACCAGTGAACTGAGAAGACACGGGATTCCGCTTGCCAATAAACCTGTGGTAACCATTCAGAACGTCGTCGCCAGCGCCGAATTGAACGGCGAAATAGATTTGGAAAATGTGGTTTACAAGCTTAAGAGAGTGATGTACGAGCCTGAGCAGTTTCCGGGGGCCGTCTTCAGAATGGACGTGCCAAAGGTAGTATTTCTGATATTTTCAGCAGGTAAGCTTGTCTGTGTAGGTGCGAAGAAAGAGGGGGACGTGTATGAGGCAGTTGACAAGCTTCAGAAAACACTTGAGGAGCAAGACCTGATCTTTTACCCAGAAGACAAGGGTCAAGACTGATTCTCTAATCGTCTGCGGACAGCAGGGTTCTTCGCGGCAATTTTTTCAAGATGCATCTCGAAGGTTTCGCCTTCAGAAAGTTCCTCTTTTATGAAAACTCCTGTTCTGCCAACCCGATCCCTTCTTAGTAGCGCATTGACTCGATCCGACACCGTTTCAACAGATACGCGCAGAATCTTGGCAACGTGATCTTCTCGACTCACAATGGTGCTTTCCGCATGTCCTTCCTTCGTTGGTTCAATCAACATTAGACGCTTGTCGACGCCAGCAACTCGCTGACCCTTTTTCAAGTTATCTCGTTCAATCTGACCGCCGAAACTGTAGAATTCTCTTTCAACCTTTCTCAGTTTCATGAGTGGAAAGGAAACAGTTGTGGTCTCATCTATTTCGACATGTGCTTTCATGGCGTAGTGAGGGGTTGCCTGAACAACATATAGCCGCGTGAATGTGATGTCTTTTTTTTCCAGAGCGTTCTGAACTGCAAAAGACGAAACATAAGCAGGGATGAAGATGTCAATATCGCTTCTGCATGAAACATCTCCTCTTGCGATGCTTCCATGAACAACTGGTTTAATGTTTGACTTCTCCAACGATTCCATGATCTGCATAGCTTTCTGTCGAAGTTCACTAAGCAGGTTCCAGCGTTTGGTCGAATAGACAATTTCTCTTAATTCTGGGCGTTTTGAGGGCTTTTTTTCCATTGGATTTCCCTTTTGAAGAACGTTTGGTGTCAGTCAATTTGA
>DATEYW010000020.1:0-3039 GCA_035256045.1 Bathyarchaeia archaeon
TATGTTCTTCAGATTTGAGAACGATCCACATCCTCAAAACCCCGGAACAAGCGCACTTGCAGCGTGGTCTGCGATAAATCTGGTCAAAGATCTTTTGAAGAGATACTGACTTACGGCATCAGTCCTGTTTTTTCGTCCACCCAGATTTTCTCGCCAATTTTCCTGTATCCGATTTTTTCATACACCGCTATGGCTGGGTGATTGTCTGACCGGACGAACAGCGCCGCTGCCTCAGCTTTGTCCAAAGCTTCCTGAGTCACGGCTGACGTCGCCAACAGTGCGTAGCCGCGGTTTCTCTTTTCTGGTAAGGTGAAGACTCCTCCTATCATCCATACCTCGGGAAGCTGAATGAATGAGCTTGCGTAGGAAACAAGTGTGCGGTTCTCGAAAACGCCGTAAATCGGCATTTTGGCAATCCAGTCTGCGTATCTTTTCCGATTGTGTTCTGGACGATCTTTTCTCTCGAGCAGAAGTCTAGCGAGTTGGTCAGCGTCTTTTGCGGTTTGGAGCTTCTTAACCATTTTGGATCTAAATGCCTTGGCTTCGTTTCGTTTCACCAGCATCCAGTTTTCCACATAGACTTTAGCATCGGGGAATCTTTCTATGACCGTTTGAAGGTGGTTTGGCGATGTGTGTAGTATGAAGCTGCCTTCGGGTGCATGCCTCATGAGTCTCTTGGCTACGTCGCTTCTGCATTCCAACACGACGCTTGGAACGTCTGCCGTAAAATAAGTCAAAATATATCCAGCGATTTCATTGTTTTCAGAAGCAACATGCATTACTGTATGTTCAAACTCGTGTTGAATATCATAGAAGGCAAAAACGTGTCTTATTATGTCTGACTTGAGGTATTCGACGATGCGCTGTCGATTTTCCAGCGTAGTCCTTTCCACTTTTATCATGGACTTGTCCGCCGAATAGTCGCCAGTTCGTCTAGTGCTTCACTTTCTTGATTTCCGTGATGAGGCTGTCGATTTCCTCTTCTGTGTTGTAGAAATGCGGAGAGACTCTTATTCCGTTGGCTCGTGCAGAAACCACCATGTTTTTCTTCTCGAGTTCATTGACTATCTTCTGCGGGTTCTTGATTTTGAAGTTCACTATTCCCGAGCGGCACTGTTTGTCCTCTGGAGTTTGGAGTTCAAACGGGAGTTCCTTTATGCAGTCAATTAGGTGGTCTGTTAGCTTCATGATTCTCTTCTTCACGTTCTCGACGCCGTACTTGAGTAGCAATTTCATTGCTTCGGCTGCACCTATGAAGCTTATAGTTGCGGGTGAGCCCGTTTCGAAACGACTTGCTGTCTTAGAGAGTTTGAGGTTCCATATATCCCAAAAGTCTGCAGTCTGGAATACTCTTTGGTCTACGCTTGCCCATCCTACGATTGGCGGTTCGAGTTTTTCTATGAGCTCGTCTTTAACATAGAAGTATGCTGCGCCTTCCGGACTCAGAAGCCACTTGTAGCATGCAGATGACAGGAAGTCGACGTCATCTCTTGTAACATCTATAGGCATTGTTCCGACCGACTGTATCGCATCAACAATGAGATATGCTCCATGTTCATGGACTATTTCGCTCAAAATCTTGAGGTTATGGCGGAAGCCGTTGAAATATGAAACGTGGCTGATTGTAACGGCAACAGTCTTGTCGTCAATGGCTTTTTCCATGTCGTCCAGTGATGCTTTCATTCCGTCACTCTTCACGTAGTCAACCTTAACTCCCGGATTCTTGCGGAGCCAAGGGTATACGACAGAAGGGTATTCCAAATCCGTTGTAACGACTTTTGATCCTTTGGGATAACGAAGCACGTTCGCCGCCAGACTGACGCCCGTTGAAGTGTTGTCAATCAAGGCGATTTCTTCGGGCCGAGCTCCAATGAGCTTTGCGAAATATGGTTTTCCATTGCGGTCATTCTCAAGAGACGTGTCTCCGAACTTCGTATACTCGTCAATGTATTGATGAATGGCCCTCGCAACACATGTTGGAAGCGGAGAGTGGGCAGCATGGTTCAGATACTTCTTGTTTTTCGTGACAGGAAACTGGTTCCTGGTTCGATCCATGGTGTTCATGGTAGTCCAACCATAGCGTTCTTGATGCCGCGATGCGTTAGTTATTGATTCTGGAGGTTTATATCGCTTCCAGTCGACACCTTTTTGGTCTGATTTCAGCCAAAACACCCTACCCCCCTAGGCGGAGTGAAAAATGGCTCCTTTTTTCATAGAATGGACCGCGCTGCAACTGACTGCCTGCAAAGTGTGCAATGACGTTCGAGGATAGGGTCCTTTCTTGCCATTTGCGTGAAAGTAACAAAAAAAAGGAGTGTATGGTGAAAGAATGTTAGTTCTCTTGTTTTTCTTCGACGTTGGTCTTGGTTTCTGTTGGTGAGGCCTCTGCGACCGTTACTGTTTCAACAACCGTTTCTTCATTCTCTTTTTCCTTAGCGGGGGATGTCTCTGTGAAGAATTTGACCTCTGTCTGATCTGTTTCCTTCGTTGCGGGTTGCTCTTCGATGTTCTCGTCCAGTGAGAGCTCACCTACAGCTAGATGGTCTGCCGCGTCCTTGACTTCGTCAAGTTCCCGTTTTGCCGTTTCAAGTCCCATAGAGAGAAGGCCGCTGTCCCTTTCGTAGGATTCCTCATCTATCTCGCCTGTTACATGACGAATTTCGTAGTTTGCGAGGAGTATCTCCATCGTCTTCACTTGTCCTTCAAGTTCGACTACTTTGGTGGCCATTTTTTCAAGCAGTGCTTTCTGTTGTTTTTCGATGTCTCCAATTGCGTCGTCTATTTCTTTATGGAAAATGTCGTGTGTAGACTGGGAAATCTTGCCATTGTTCAGCAAATTGTCCAAAGCGGCTTTCTTTTTCCTAGCTATGTCGAATTCTTCGCTTAATCTTCTAAAGGAGTGCTTCCATGAGATCAATTTGTACACCGTGCAGTTCTTTTCGTCAGAAGTGCCAAATAACCTTTGCTAACATGTGGATATATCGCAGGGTGTTTTGCAGGGCTTCTCTTGACATTTTAAAGACAAAATGAAGCCTAAAA
>DATEYW010000021.1:0-2082 GCA_035256045.1 Bathyarchaeia archaeon
AAACAATCGTTCATCGGTGCGAGTATTGTCTGAGCTCTGCAGAGTGAAGGCGCGTAATAAGCCGTCTTGGCAGAGTTAGTCATAATAGTCTCGATTCCTAGTTTTTCTGTCCACGACACGACTGTACAGACGCCTGTCAGAACATGTCCTCCGCTTTTCTCTATCTTGTCGACGTACTCTTTGCCAGCTTCTTTGATGTGACTTGAGGTGCAAACCCAAAACTCGGTTTCCGATGAGACTCTTTTACCATGGACTAGCTGTGCAATTTGTTTCATTTCGCTCAATGAGCAGTGGGGGCATCCGAGAAACACGAGGTCCGGCTTCTTGGATGAGGAAGTTGACAGTTCTTCGATCGTTTGCTTGATGTCTGAATCTTGGACCGATATTCTTTCTAGGCCCCGCCTCTTCGGGCATGTGCCACAGTGGAACATGTTTGTCATGCCCGTGGTCGCTAGAGCACTGCTGAGCTGTTTCAACTTGGTTGTCGAAGGCTTCTGCAAGTTTTCTATCATCGGAATCTTGTCGTTCAACAGTTTTCCAAGGTAAACGCCCAGGGCACCATAGTCTGTTTCGTCGCGCAGTTTTGCTTCAACATTAACAATGACTTTGGGCTGCCTGTTTTCAGGTTTGTGAACTCCGTAATTGGGCGTCTTCCCGATTATTCCGGCTGCAAGGGCGCTTGGTCCTCCCTCGCGGTTTGTGTTTGCACGCAGGATGGAGTTGGCGTAGACTACGGCTGAAGATTCGGCCCATGCTATGTGAGACTCAGGTTTCACCCTGGTCAGATGGTAGGGCGTGCACGTCAAGGATTGCGTCAAGCCCATTCTACTGAATTGTTCAAGAATTTCGAGTTGTTTCTTGACGAGATTCTCTGGGAGTTTCTTGACGAGGTATTTTGGGTCAAGACTCTGAGGGTTAAGAGTGGTTCGGACTCTGACTCTTCCGCCGTTGTCTGCAAGAGTTTTAAGAAACTCTATCGGAGCATCCCCTAACGTCTTGTAGGATACTCCTGAAACATGTGCAGAGCTGATTGGAATCAGTTTGTCCGCTTTGAACAGGTCGCCAAGGCGAACAAGTATCTTCATGCAGGTTTGATTTGCCCATCCGTGTTCGCCATTGAGAATCTGTTCTTCCTCTTTAGTCAGATACATGTTCTTTCTCGCTCTCTTTGTGGTTGAACACTGTTGCCTGCCCTTTACAGGCGTCGACTTCTACTGTGTCGCCAGTCTGGATTTGTTGAATGTCTATTTGATCGAGCATTGGCACGTTCGCGATTATTGCGCCAACAACCACGACTGGATCAGCTGTCTGGTTGAGTATTGCTTTTGGCGCCAGTCCTTTCTTGGCTAAAGAGTAGAGCACGTAGCTGCCGACAGTGGAGCCGTGTCCATGAGGAAAACAAAGGATCTTGTCTTTAATGCAAAGGCCGCACAGGTCATGTTTCTTCTCGATAATCTTTCCATCAGCAGGGTCTATACCTCCTAGAAAACTGATGGGTTTGGTGCTCACTAACGCTTCTCCCCTGCATTTTCCCTCGACGACTATTCGACCCTTCAGAACTATTGCTTGCATCTACGCATCCTTCAATACGATATTTTCGCTGAAGACGGGATTCTGCCCAAGATTTTCGTGGCCGCTTTTCCCACTTCTTCGCGTTGTTTTGCTGTGGTGTAGACTCGCAGTATGTTCATGAATCCTCTCAACGTGTCGAAGATTTTGCTGATTTCGCTCAGTTTTTGCGGTATTTTCTTTCCTTCTGGCGTTTTGTAGAAGACAGGGATTTCCATGGTTTCAGTCAACACCGAGTGTTCGTAAGGCACTGACGGGACTGTCGGCACGTCAATCGTTACTGTTTCCATTTGGACGTCAGCTTCTTCTGCAATTTCAGCGCGAAGTTGTTTTCTGTAGTTTTCGCGGCTGAAAATGTTAGAAATCATCGTATCCTTTTCGTAGAAGGTTTTCTCGTAAGCGCATTTGAGCAGTCTTCTATTCTCGAGATCTTTTATTATTCCCTTTGATTTTGAACAGTTTTTCAGCATTGTGTAGACTGTGTAGTCATCCATCGCCAAGTATTGTTCGGGC
>DATEYW010000022.1:0-6020 GCA_035256045.1 Bathyarchaeia archaeon
AGACTTGTTTTTTGGATGCCGCAAAACTTCATGCGTTTATCACGGGGGTCGGTGCTGCCGGCATTACCGCGGATCTGTCAAACGTTTTTCTTATGGCGAATTCTGCCTGTTTGCCGTCGTTCCATTGATCGACCGGCCTCAGATAGCCGACGACTCTGGAATAGACTTCGCATTTGGCTGCACATGTTGGACATTGCTTGTGTTCTCCGTTGATGTATCCGTGCGTTGGACATATGCTGAACGTTGGTGTTAGAGTGAAGTACGGCAGATTCGAGTTCTGAGCGACTTTCTTGATGAGTTCCGCTGAGGATTTCCACGTAGGCAGTCTCTCACCGAGAAAGATGTGGAAAACCGTTCCACCAGTGTAGAGGGTCTGGAGCCTATTCTGATGCTCCAAGGCTTCGAACATGTCACCGTCAAAATCAACCGGCAGTTGTGACGAATTGGTGTAGAAGGGTTCAGCGCCACTTGCAAGGTGTTTCTGGTTCGCAAAGACCATGTCCGGATGCTTCTTCCTGTCGATTCTCGCGAGTCTGTAGCTTGTTCCTTCAGCTGGCGTGGCTTCAAGGTTGTACATGTTGCCAGTTTCGTCTTGGAACTGTAGCAGGCGATTGCGCATGAACTTGAGTGCTCTGATCGCAAACTCGGTCCCATCCATCGTGATAATATTGGTGCCGAACAAGTTCAGAATCGCCTCGTTCATGCCTACGATGCCGATCGTTGAGAAGTGGTTCTGCCAATAATGTTCGTATCCCTTCTTGACTTCTCGCAGATAACGCTTTGAGTATGGATACAAGCCATTCTCAGTGAACGTTTCGAGAATCTTGCGCTTTATTTCGAGACTGTCTCGAGCAATTTCCATCATTTTTTCCAGTCTCTCGAAAAACTCGTCTTCGTCTTGGGCTAGGTAACCGATTCTTGGCAAGTTGAGTGTAACTACGCCTATGGATCCTGTCAGTGGGTTTGCTCCGAAGAAACCTCCGCCTCTGCTGCGGAGTTCGCGGTTGTCAATTCTGAGTCGGCAGCACATGCTGCGTACGTCTTCGGGTTTCATGTCCGTGTTTATGAAATTCGAGAAGTAGGGCACTCCGTATTTGGCCGTGACTTCAAAGATTTTTTGAGCGATTGGAGAGTCCCAATCAAAATCCTTTGTGACGCAGTACGTGGGAATTGGGAAAGTGAACACTCTTCCTTTGGAGTCGCCTTGACTCATCACTTCTGCGAAGGCAGCGTTGAACATGTCCATCTCTGGCTGCATTTCGCTGTAGGTTGTGTCCATCAGCTTTCCGCCGATCATCACCGCTTCGTCTTTTATGTAGTTGGGAACTTTTAGATCCAAGGTCACGTTTGTGAATGGTGTTTGGAACCCCACGCGAGTGGGCACGTTCATGTTGAAGAAAAACTCCTGCAACCCTTGTTCAACGTCTCTCTGGGTCAGACCGTCGTAGCGTATGAAAGGAGCCAAATAAGTGTCAAAAGTGCTGAAGGCTTGGGCTCCGGCAGCCTCGCCTTGGAGTGTATAGAAGAAGTTGACGATCTGTCCCAACGCAGTTCGGAAGTGCTTGGCAGGCTTGCTTTCGATCTTTCCTGAAACGCCGCCGAACCCTGACATTAGGAGTTCTCTTAGGTCCCAGCCGACACAGTATGCGCCTAAGACTCCGAGGTCATGGATGTGCATGTCGCCGGAGAAATGCGCGTCTGCAATGTTAGGTGGGTAGATTCTGCTGATCCAGTATTTCGCTATGACCGTTGAAGAAAGGTAGTTGTTCAATCCCTGCAGCGAATAGCTCATGTTACTGTTTTCGCGTACGCGCCAGTCCTCAATCTCCAAGTATTGATCGACGAGGTCAGCGTCACTCAACAGAGCGGCAAGTTCTCTTTGGTCTTGATGTTGCTTTCTGTAGAGGATGTATGCTTTGGCGGTTCTGGCATTTCCGTTTTCGATGAGCGTCTTTTCTACCAAATCCTGAATTTCTTCGACCGTCGGAACGCCGTCTTCGCCGAAATGAAGCTTCAGTTGATTCATGACCTGATCGCTAAGCTTATTGGCAAGATCGAGGTCTCTTCCGCCGACAGCTTTCGCAGCTTTCCAAATTGCTTTTGTTATACGTTCTTGATCAAACGATTCTAATCTACCATCACGCTTTCTCACATACTTCATGTTTTTGCCTCTTTGATTAGTTTCTGAAAGTCTTCAGGTTCCTCAAACGCTCTGTAGACCGATGCGAACCTGATGTAAGCTACTCGGTCAAGTTTCTTCAGGTGTTTCATCACTAAGTCCCCGATCTGCTGAGAGCTGACTTCGTCCTTGCCAACTGCCACCAGATCTTGTCTCACGCGCTCTGCCAGTTCATGGATCTTTTCCATCGTAACCGACCTTTTCTCACACGCTTTCTGCAAGCCTCTGATGATCTTGTTCACGTCGAAACGCTCAGACCTTCCGTCTTTCTTCTTCACCATCAACTCGACAGTTTCCACGTACTCGTACGTCGTGAAGCGCTTCTCACAGCTCCCGCACTCTCTGCGTCGTCGGACAGTGTTGTCGGGTGAATCCCTTGTTTCAAGGGTTCTGAAATTTTCTGAACCGCAATACGGACACTTCACTCGATCACCATTTGTGCGCTCCGCAAGTTGTTAGTGTTTCACAACTGAAGCGAACGCTGTATCTAGTGTTTAGCTATTTAAACGCTTTTTACAGTAATGTGAGATTTGTGGAAGAAAGACGAAACAGCAACACGTTTAACATAGACAGGATTAAACAAAAATGCACACTTCAAAGAAGGTCTGCCCTTTGAAAAGAAGTTCAATTCGGAACGAGCCGCTAAATGTTTAACACTTTTGCACTGAAAGAGCATTTCCGGCGTCCCCGAATAGCGATTTTAGAGACTTAGTAAACTCTCCTGCGAAGAATGAGTGACCAATGTCGGCTCTCTTTCAATTTGAAACCTGTCTTCTTGTACAGGCATCTTGCAGGCGTGTTGACCTTAAGAACCGAAAGTTCAAGCCAGTCCTTGTGCATCCGCATGGTGATCCTCGTGCAGAAGGCAATCATGGCAATTGCTATTCCATTGCCTCGGTGCTCAGGTGCGACGGCAAGACTGTTCACAAATAGGTTTTCGGTTTCTTCGCGAACGACAACGATGCCCACTACTTGGTCTTTGAGTGTAACATAATAGCGAGCGGATCTTAGGAAAACGAGCTCTGATGTCACGATGTATGGAATAGCAATTAACCATGTTAGGAATTTGGGTTTTCCAAGAAACATTATGGCTTTTCCAGAATCGCTCCTTCTGAAGAAGTTGAAGTTGCGAAGATTGAGCAACATGTGTTCTGACGTCGAAACAGGTCTGAAGCAGAGATGAGCGGTGATATTCCTGGTCATATGATGCCTCTGGGCTTTTCAGGATTTCAGAGGCGTATTCGTTCTTGACAACGCGAAGATCGCTCCAGTTGCCAGAAGGATAAGGCCCAGCGTGAGAAAGACAAGGGTGTATTGAAGACCGTAGGCCAAGCTCGCTGCAAGCACTAGCCCGCTCGCAATTGGACCAACGGTCTGTCCGACGTCCATGACCGTATCGATGAATCCCATTGATGTACCTACCAGCTCTCTGGGCACGAGATCACTTGTCAACGCATGCGTTGAACTCAGTACTGACGCGAATCCAAGTCCGTAGATTACCACTAGCAAGAGCAGAATCCAGAGGTCTTTGAAGAAAGGCAGTCCGAGAAGTGGGAGTCCTGACACGATGCAGCCTGCGATTATCGGGATTCGCCTTCCAACTCTGTCTGAGAGTCTACCCATCAAAGGCCTGGCGAAGATTCCGATGGCAACAATGCTCGTTATCATCAAACCCGTGATCAAACCGTTGAGCTTGACTATTTCGGTCAAGTACCCTACCAAAAAGAATTCGACCGAGCCATAAACGAAATACTGTGAGGCCTGAACGAAACCGACGACCAGAACCCCCACATTCGAAGCAACCGTTCCCCAACCGCTAAACACGTTCCCAAATTTCTGCATATTCCTTTCACTTTGAACTGTCAATGAGGTCTTTTTCTTCGCCAGAAAGGGCAAGGCCATGATTGCCGAAGTGATTCCTACGACCCCGACAGCCAAGTAAAGCAGATGGAAATTGTTGGATGTCGCGAACAACAAGTATCCACCAAGTGTCGGCGCAATTATCCGGCCGACGTAAGTCGCTGACGAGAAGAAAGATATGCGTTCTCCGCATTTGGCAGGAAATGCTTCAGCTATCGCGGCTTCAGCAACAGGAACAAATATGGCAGTTGCGAATCCATGGTAAAATCTGACCAAGATTAGCTGCCACCAGACAGTGATCAGGAGATAGAGGAAAGGGGCTGACGCGAACACGAATCCGGCAAACAGAAGAAACTTCTTTCTACCGTAAATGTCGGAAAGCGAGGCAGCGGGCAAACTTACCAAGATTCCTGGGATTGTTGAAGCGGCGGCAATGATGCCCGTCCAATCTGTAGGTGTGTCTAGACTACTTGCAAAGGGTTTCAGCACGGGGGATTTGGACATTGTCGAGCTGAGTATGGCAAAGAAACCCACGAGACAGAGCATTAGGAAAATGCTTGAAGTCCTTTCTTTCGACATTGTCCCCATGCACTCACCGAAGCCGAATCATTTGTCTAGATTTCTGACGAGATTTAAGTATTTCGCGATCGCATTTAATATAGCTCAATGAGGCGAGACTGAGAAAACGACCAAGGATTATTGCATGATTGGGGACTCTGCTCCCATCCATATGGACTGTCATAGAAAACCTTGTGTTGATCAAGCTAGCCGTGGCGATGAAGATGTCTGGAATATGAGAAGCTCATTATGTCAGCATCAGGTTATATACTGTGATCCTCATCAGACTGGACGGATTGAACGTCGAGAATGGGCATCAAAGAGGAAGTAACGTTGAGCGCGCCTGACTTCGTTGTGCAAAGTCTCAAGAGTGAAAATGACGTACACGACTACCTCCAACTTTTGCAGGAGATTTTCAGCGAAGAAGTCGGAGTAGATAATCTTGCCAAGAGGCTGATTGACCAGCATCCTGAAATGACCCTTGAAAACTTTCTGGTCGTCAAACATAAAGGCAAAATGGTTTCCACACTCAATCTCATCCCAGTTACATGGAGCATTGGTGGCATAAAACTGAAAGCCGCCGAGATGGGACACGTAGCGACACTTCCAGAATATCGAGGAAGAGGACTCATACAAAAGCTTGTCATCGAATTTCTGAAGAAAGTGGAACAGAAAAACTTTGATCTAGCCGTGATCGAGGGCATCCCATACTTCTATAGACAGTTCGGATACGAATATGCGATTCCGCTGCTTGAGGAAACTCGAATCAGGTTCGACCAGATCCCGGATTCTAAGTCTGAAATCAAGATTCGCCCATTCAGGAAGAAAGACATTGAAGAAGCAATGAGACTGCTTGACGCATCTCAAGCAAAATTCTACGTGCACAGCGTCCGCAACAAAGCAATCTGGGAAATGGAAGAGAAAACACACGTCGCCTCGGACCCTGAACCTTTCAAGGGATACGCTTTGGCAGAATGTGGGCGATTGACTGGATATTTTAGAATAAAGGACAATCCGAAGGAAAAGACCCTGCTACTGACCGAGATATCAGAGGTTGATCAACTTCAAGCTCAGGCAATTTCATGTTTTCTAAAAGAATACGGCATGAAGAGAGGTTTGGAAACTTTGTCAGCAAACATCAGTTATGAAGAACCTTTCAGTAAGCATTTGGTTTCTCTTGGTGCAGTGAAGCAGCTTCCCACGTATGCGTGGCAGGTTCGAATAACCGACTACTTGAGACTGTTCCAAAAGCTTAAACCTATCCTTGAATCTCGTCTTGCACACTCCATGTACTGCAGACTTACGGAGACGCTTAATCTGAATTTTAGACGCTTCACGATTAGAATCGACGTCCAAAACGGTAAGATCGTTGAACTCCAAAGACTCGAAATCAGCGAAAGAAGCCCCATAGGATTCAATCCTG
>DATEYW010000023.1:0-2369 GCA_035256045.1 Bathyarchaeia archaeon
TCCGAGTGTTGGGTCATTCCAACTTGAAAAATGGTCGCCAATATTAAAGAGCTAGAAACGTAAACTATACAGCTTTCTAATAAACTTTTTCATGATTGCCCTATGGTTTTCGCTTCATTTCATTTGTGAAACGACGATGACATGCATGTGAAAAGGCACGATATGGGTCGATAAGTAGTCACAGTCTCAGGAAACGATTAATAAGAAAGCAATCGTAGTTCTGGGAGAGGTGCAGGGGTAGCAGAGCATGGCCAAACCCGCGACAATTGGGGCTTTATGCGCGGGACTCAAGATCCCGTCCTGAAGGGGTACGTGAGTTCAAATCTCACCCCCTGCACCATGCGTTTTCTGTCCTGCAGACGAGGCAAGATTGCTCACTGACTGAATATTGGAAAACTTCAAAGGTTCTGGTAAACGCATATATCTTTCCATCCGCCTAGACTCGAACTGGTTTAAGGCGAAATCATGACTCTTGTCGAAGAAATAGCCAAGTTGAAAAAGGAAAAGAAGGCGATCATTCTTGCTCATAATTATCAGAGACCTGAAGTTCAGGAAGTAGCCGACTTTGTCGGAGACAGCATCGAGTTAAGCAGAAAAGCCATGGATGAAGAAGAGGCAAAGATCATAGTTTTTTCAGCTGTGGATTTCATGGCGGAATCAGCTGCGATACTAAACCCAAAGAAAAAGGTGTTGCTGCCTGCACTTGGCGCTCGTTGCCCGATGGCCCAGATGTTGACAGTGGACGAGATCAAACGCGCAAAGTCGAAAAATCCGGGCGTGCCGGTAGTAGTTTATGTGAACACTCTTGCGGCAGCCAAGGCGGAAAGTGACATTTGCTGCACTTCGGCCAATGCCGTCCAAGTTATTTCATCCTTGAAAACTGACAAAGTGCTCTTCGGCCCTGACCGCAATCTCGCCGAATATGTTGAGAGGAAGACTGGGAAAACCGTGATCCCAATTCCAGAATGGGGTTTCTGTCCAACGCACCTGCTTTTTCAGCCTGAAGATGTGCAGATATTGAAAATGAGACATCCTGACGCGGTTGTTATGGTTCATCCAGAATGTACGTTTGAAGTTCAGGAAAAAGCTGATTTCATCGGAAGCACTTCGCAGATATGTGGTCACGCAAGAAAGAGTGCGGCGAAAAAGTTTGTTGTAGCAACAGAGGAAGGAGTGCTGCATCGGCTCAGAAAAGACAATCCGAACAAAACTTTTCTTCTGGCCTATGATGGAGCCATCTGTCCGAACATGAAACTCAACACGCTTGACAGAATCGTGGCATCGCTCAAAGAAGAGAAGCATCTGGTCCAAGTTCCAGAACCAGTTGCCAAAAAGGCAAGAAAAGCGCTTGAAAGAATGTTTGAGATAAAGTAGGATCACATGAAAAAAGCTGGATCTTTGGAGAAAGGATCAATCTTGGAAAATGAGCTCAAAAAAGAAATAGACAATGCTGCAAGACTGCATGGTCATCTTGGACCTTTTCTTGTAATCGGCGTCAGAATGGGAAAACTCGCGAGAAGAATTCTCAAACACAGTGAAAACGACAATATCAAGTTCCAAGTGACAATAAAGGTTCCCCAAAGCATTCCCTTCACGTGCACTATCGACGGAATACAGTCAACAACACACTGCACAGTGGGAAACCAGAGACTGGAGATAGAGAAATCGGACAAGGAGATACTTGGCGATTTTGAGGTTGCGAACTCGAACCAGAAACTCAGAATACACGTCAAGCCAGAAATCATTGAAGACCTGATGGCTCAACTCACGAAAGGGATTGGCAACGAAGAAGTTGCTGCACAGGTAGCTGTGATGCAGGAAGAGAAACTCTTCACGATAGAAAGAATCTGAACATGTTTTTTCGACAACCGGAGGATGGAACTTGAAGACGACGGACTTGGATCTGGCTAGAATTCGTTTCAGAGAAGAGAGGTTGACGCTTGCAATCGCGAAAGATGAGAGCATCATCTTCGAATCAAAATTGCGTGGAGTCTCAAGTTTTCTGGAGGCTATTGAAAGACTTGGCAACCGTCTCGAAGGTTCATCCGTTGCAGACAAGGTTACAGGAAGGGCCATCGCACTGTTGTGTATCTATTCTCGTATCAGGACAGCCTATGCAGAGACGCTGAGCGATTCGGCTCGGAGGCTTCTCGAAAGAAATGGGATCCCCACAGAATCAGACAAAATCGTTGAGAGAATTCTGAACTCTCACAAAACGGATGTCTGTCCCTTTGAAAAGCTGTTGAAGAAGGTGAGGAATCCGACGGTTGCTTACAAGAAGCTTGTACAAGCTTGCTCTATCAGTGACAAGAGAGAATCTGAGGGATGATTGCGAGTTGGTCAACGAACACGAACAATTTATATCAGAG
>DATEYW010000024.1:0-4527 GCA_035256045.1 Bathyarchaeia archaeon
GCTTTCATTATCATCATCAGCGAAGGTATTCGAGGCTGATTTATCTCACGTGTAACTGAAATCAAAGCAGGCATCTTTGCTTTCACCGTTTCACTTGCCTCTTCAAGCGATCTTTCAGCGACCACGACGTTATCCTCAACAGTGACTTTTCCGACAGAGCTAATTTGAGGCAGACTTAACATTTCGGCAAGCCTCGGCCCTACAAGGCCAGAGAAACTGTCCAACGATGAATCGCCGCTGAGAACAAGGTCAAATTCACCAACTTTCTTGATCATCTCAGCTAGAACACAGGCCGTTCCCCAAGTATCAATCCCCTGCAAAACAGGATCATTAAGCCAATAAGCTTTATCAGCACCCATTGCAAGCCCTTCACGCAACACTGCCTTTGCGTCTTCTGAACTCACAGTCAGCGTTACGATTCCACCGCCGAGTCTTTCCTTGATTCTGACTGCTTCCTCCAGCGCATTCTTGTCAAAATCACTCATCTTTCTAGGGGCGCCGGCCGTGACCAACTGTCTGCTTGCAGGATCGACCTTGAGTTGAGAGACATCAACCGCCTGTTTCATGCATACGATTATCCGTTTCAATGACCTCACCATGTGACGCTATTGCTTCGAAAACGAACGCGAGGGTTATATTAAAACTTCCGTCTCATTCGCCCGACATCAATGACCCATCGTATCACAGTTCAGATCTCAGCAAAAATCTCCTCTGCCATTCTGATCGAACGACATGATGGCAGTTCTAGGCTTCAGCAACTCACGAGTTAGACCGAAGAAGCACGCGCTAAATCATTTGCTACAATTTCAACATTTAAAAAAAGGTCTTAGCGCGCGCATAGAGCGCTATGCATCTTAAGTGATTGTTGCTCTTAGAACGTACTTTCGCAACCCGTAACTAAGCGTGTCTAACCATTTTTTCGGCGGTTTCTATTGCTTTTATGGCGTCGTCGCTGGTTATTTGAGGCTGTTTATTGTCGAGGATACATTCAATGAAATGCTCATCAAGTTGGCGGTGACCCCACACTCTGGTTCCTTTCACGTCAAGGTTCCATTCATGCGGCTGTTGATCTTGTCCATAGAGGAGTATCTTGTTGAACCAGACTGCATGCAAAACGTTTGTATTGTCGCCGTAAACTTCTAACCGAGCTGTGCTTGCTGACGCGGTGACAGAGGCGCCGTAGTGGAGGTAGCCAACAATACCGTTTGACAATTTTATCAAACCGAATGTGTTGTAGCCATATATCCCCTCGTACCTTTCGATTGGAGGATAACTAGTCATCCATTGAGTCTCCGTTATGTCTGCCTTGAACATCCATCGAATCATGTCAAGAGACCAAACAGAAAGAGTGAAGTCAGGGTATCCTCCGCTTTTTTCAATATCCCATGCCCAAGACCCTTTAGGCCACTGTTCCGCAAGGCTTGCTGTCGGTATGAATTCGCGGAAGTGGAGGGCTATCGGTTTGCCAATTGCTCCTGAATCGATCATCTCTTTCGTCTTAACATATATGGGAGCAAACCGGAATTGAAGGACAGGCATCAGAATCACACCGGCCTTGTCAGCAGCTCTTTGGAGTTCTCTTACTTGGCTTACAGTTGGCGCTAACGGCATTTCGCAGAGAACATGTTTGCCTTTGTTAATAGCTCTCATTGACAAGTCATAGTGAAAAGGTGTTGGAACCGCAAGTGTGACAGCCTGCACCTTAGGATCTTCCAGCAACTTGTCATAGTCCAGATAGTATTTCACACCAAGTTTTTCTGCAAGCGGTTTCACGCGCTTCTCCGTAAAAGCTCCCAATGCTACTAATTCAGATCGTTCGATCTTCTTGAAACTGGGGGCGTGAGCTTGCCCGCCGACAAAACCAACACCTATCACGGCTACCCCGACTTTGTCTACCATCAATTTCACCTAGATATGCGCTAGATATAGCATGAAATATAAAATGCTTGTGCAATCCTTCCTATTCCGCCTTGTCGCACATAGAAAGCCCAAGACATTGACTCTCAAGAAAAAGGGCAGGGGAACCGAAGTGATGGGGTCGTATAGGTTGAGATCTATATTGATTTCACATTTCGCTTCATCAAAGGAAACCACATGCGTTGTCGGGAACAGCAATCGCGCGCACAGTTAGTATGTACATGACAGCATGGATGATCCTACGAAGAAAGCTATCAAACGCCTCTCGTTCCCCCAAAACTTGACAGTTCCCCCAAGAAAAACAATGGTCTTTTTGTTCCTAGCGCACAGGCATGTGAGGACTCTGCTTCTGCCCCAACTCAATGTGTTCGAAGGCGAGCTTGATCAGCATGAGAGTTATTTAAGCGACGCGCGCGCTAGCCCCGAGAGAGGAACTCGATGAACTGGCAAGTCGTCGGGAAACAGCTAAATAGAATTTTCAACAATGCAACTCTAACGATGGAAGAAGGCGCGTTATGATAAGACAAGGTACGTATTTCTGGTCTGGAAACGAGGCTTGTGTTGAAGCCGCCATTGCTGCAGGTTGCACGTTCTTCGCAGGTTATCCGATCTCACCCTCAAATGAAATACCGGAACGGTTGTCTGAACGCTTGCCCCATGTAGACGGAATATTCATGCAAATGGAAGATGAACTGTCGTCCATTGGCGCAGTCATGGGAGCAAGCTGGGCAGGCAAAAAGGCTATGACTGCGACGTCTGGACCAGGCTTCAGTCTCATGCAGGAAACGATCGGATGGGGATTCATGAGCGAAACGCCCTGTGTCATAGTTGACGTTCAGAGAGTTGGGCCTGGAACTGGGCAAGCAACGAAATGCGGCCAAGGTGATGTCATGCAGGCAAGGTGGGGAACGCATGGGGACTATTCTGCTATTGCGCTTGCGCCCAATTCTGTGCAGGAAATGTTCGATCTCACTGTCAGGGCCTTCAACTTAGCTGAAAAATACAGGACACCTGTGATCCTGCTGGCCGACGAGACCGTAGCCCACATTAGAGAGAAGCTCACCGTACCACCTCTTGAGCATATAGAAATAATCAGTCGAAAGAAACCCAAAGCAGATGACAGAGCGTTCTTCGGGCTACTCGAAATTGCGCCAATGCCATCTGTCGGCGAAGGATTCAATGTGGCTGTAACGGCTTCAACTCACGACGAATACGGCGTGAGATTCACTCAAGATGCCGCAGTTCACAGAAGGATTGTCACTAACCTTAACGCTAAGATAAATGACAATGTGGACGACATAGTTGAAGTGGAAAACTATGAGGTAGAGAATTGCAGCGTAGGTGTGGTATCGTATGGGTGTACGTCTCGTGCTGTTTACGAAGCTATTGAACGCGCGGAAGACAAAGGAATCAGCGTGGGCCATGTTCGACTGAAGACGATCTGGCCGTTTCCGGACAAACAAGTGGCAAAACTATCTGAAACCGCCAAGAGAATCATTGTACCTGAAATGAATCTGGGGCAGATCTGTCGCGAAGTGCAGAGAGTCGCCTGTGGCACTAAGGTGGTCTCCCTAAGCAAGATTGGCGGAGGAGAGCTCATCACGCCTGAAGAGGTATTGGAAGAAATGCTTGGAGGAGGGAATTAGAACGACTGAAACGTTCTCTTCGCGAAAATACATGCGAGACTTGAAACTGCCCTTCTGCGCAGGATGCGGGCTGTACTCGCTCAGCGACACCTTTCTCAGAGCCGTGCACGAGTTGGGACATGAGGATCTGAGCAAATTCTGCTTCACCAGCGGCATAGGCTGCTCATCATGGATTCCTTCACCCTACTACAAGGCGGATTCGGTTCACACTCTGCATGGAAGAAGCATCCCGCCGGCCACCAGCATAAAACTGATTCGGCCCGACTTGAACGTGGTAGTCTTCGGCGGAGACGGAGACATAGTCGGCATAGGTTTGAGCCACTTCGTGCATGCGGCAAGAAGAAACACGGACATACTTGTCATAATGGGCAACAACATGATCTACGGAATGACAGGCGGACAAACGGCGCCAACGACACCTTTCAACACGAAAACAAGCACAACGCCTTACGGAAGCTTTGAACATCCGATAGACGCAGTGAAATTAGCTTCTGCAGCTGGAGCTGCATACTCTGCCAGATGGACCACCGCTCATCAAGAGGAACTGAAAGAGTCGATCAAGAAGGCTCTTCAGATCCAAGGATTCAGGTTTATCGAAGTTGTGACCCAATGTCCAACAGCTTACGGCCGAAGAGCAGGGTTCAAAGATCTAGGAGAAATGCTCAAACACTTCAGAGAAAATGCCGTCACGATCCAGCAAGCCGAAAAAATGAAGGCTGAAGAGCTTGAAACAAAAATAGTCGTCGGAGAACATATTGCCGACAAACGGAAAACGCTTGTGGAGGCAGTCTATGCAATGATGAAAGAGGCAAAACAAGATGGCGAACAAGACAGAGATTAGAATAGGCGGAAGCGGTGGACAAGGCATAGTTCTAGCCGCTCAAATACTGGGCAAAGCAGCAATCTTGGATGGAAAAAATGCTCTCCAAACGCAAGCGTACGGTGCTGAAGCCAGGGGAAGCCT
>DATEYW010000025.1:0-5825 GCA_035256045.1 Bathyarchaeia archaeon
CCGAGTTAGGCATGTTTGCAGGTTTGAAAAGGGCGGTTGGTGCAAAGAGAAGAAGGCGTCCTGTTCGCCTCAAATCTGCCCTCAAATCAGAAAATAAGACTTATAACCACTTTACACCAATAAAGGGACAAACCAGCGCGCGTTTCGTAAATGAAAGCAATTTGAGCGTGGATCAATGGTCAAGCTCACTTGTGGTGACGTTAACGAGATCGGTACCAACAAGATCCTTGTGCAGGATAAGCGTACGCCGCTGTTTCTGACAAAAGCGTGTTTAATGCATTAAACACAGCGTGCGCTAATAAATTGTTGTCTGCGATATTTTTCAACGCTCTTCAAAGGATCTTCAAATTCCTGAACTGCTTGTAAAAAAAGGAGCTGCAGAAAAAGTTTTTGTGATGGGCTGCTATGGTTAGCGCGTTTTTAGCACATTTCTTTCTTACAGTGTCAGAGGCTCTATTGGGGTTTCAGTTCCTTCAGGGAAATACGTTGAAGCCGCGGTTCTTGGAACTTGTCCGACAAACTTGTGATACAATGCCATTGCGATTAGGGCGTATGGGCAAGCAACGTCAGCTGGTTTCAGTTCATTGTGAATATGTCTGGCCCAGATGCATCCGTCAACTTTGAAACTGTAGCCCTCTCCAACTTTCTTGAAATCACACTCCTTCACCAACCGTGCGTTCGCAAGGAAACGTGAAAAATTAGCCATTGCTTCTTCCAACGTCCTGCTGTTAACCAATTTCAATTTCGTGCGATCTTCAATGCTCAACAGAGTTCGTAGTGTTGGATGGGTGAAGATTTCACTTCCTGAACCAAGCACCGTGTTGACACTCTTCTGATATGCGAACAAGAGATTGTGGAGCAAAGTTGCGACGTCAAGCATGCTTGAATATTCTTCTGTCAAACTAATCCCTAGACGTCAATCGACGCTGGTCTGGAATAAAACAGTTATGAAATCGAACTCTTTCAATTGACGGGCAATCAGATCCGCGCATTACGAGAGTTAGCGGAAAAGCATGGACTTTTGAAACGATTTTCAAGGGCTTTCGGGCAATGTTGGAAGAATGGCAAAGTGTAACAAGTGCTTTTGCGCGCTAAACATCCGAACGTGTCTGGTTGAGAAGTCATGGTTGCCTTTTCAGGCTTGTCAGAATTTCTCTTAAAATTCTCTTGAGTAATTTTCCTAGCTGTGGATCTTTGAGCAATTCAGATATCATTTGATGTGTCTTCTGAGATTCTTTCAGATCAACCAGTTCAATCATCGTCTTCAAAGGGTAGGTGTAAAATTTGTGAGCGAAATCGAGGCTCAGTCTTCCTATGCGAGTGTACTTGAAGTAGTCCTCATATAACGCTTGAAAGGCGATTTCAGGAAGTCTATGCTCGGGATCGATTTTCATCTGTGTGGGCACGGACCACTTTCCGAAAACCAGTGGAAAAAGGGTTGCACATGTTTTGGCTATCTCGTCGGTGTTGAGTTCGAAGGAAAGATGAAAATAAATGTCTTTGTGTGATTTCAGGTTCTTTATAGCGCGCGCTTGGTAAGAACCCATTGGAAACACAGTGCGTGCTGAAGTTTAATGCATTAAAGCAACGCAAACTATGCGCCCTATTCAGGTTATGAAACGGTTAGTTCAGAAGATTATCTTAGCAAAACAAATGGAATTCTGGCGGTGTATCCACAGCTTTCAGGGGGAGGGATCTCCTTTTTTTGAGCTTAAATAATCATTTCCGACGATTAATGATTTAAATGATTGCAAATCCTCATGTTCGGAATCAGTGTTTTTCGCATCTTACACCTACATTTTTTATCGAAAAAAGGCGGAAAAACGATCGATGGTTTTATGATAAAAACGCGCTAACACATCGTGATTTCCAGAATTCGCGCGAAGGGCGGTTGGTTACAGAAGTCGTCCTAGTATTTCTATCGTTCTTTCTTTGTTCTCATATTGTATATCTTCAAAAAGTGCAACTAGCTTGTTTATAAATTGTCGGTAGGGCTTGGTGTGTCTGTTTAGCAACCATTCCAAGAAACCATGACGGAGGAGTTCAATAGCCTTTTTGGGATTCTCTGTGTAAATGAATATGGTATCGCCCTGAACTTCCTCGGAAAGCTTTCTTCCATCATGATAGTTGAGCGTGCCCGGCAACCACTTAACCTCGAGTTCACAACCCATGCAAGTTCGACTCTGCAGGAGTTCCAGTTCCTTTTCGAGCAATTCCTGACACGAATTGTAGGCTAGCTGTTTGAGTCTTGTCAATTGTCAACACTCGCGTCCGTTGCGTTGGTAACGGGCTTCTGAGTCTTCTCGAGTTTTCTGAGGTAGAAAAGAAGTCTTCTCAGGTTAACTGATATTTTCTCTAAGACGTTTGCAGTTTCTGGAGAAGCGAATTTTTGTTGAGTCAGTACTCCTGTTTCAAACTGTGGCAAAAGCGTGTTGAGTTCTTTCATCATCTTGGAGATTTTCTCTGGTACACTATTCAACCTGACTTGGGGGCGCGCAAGGGTAGACTCGAGATCGGTCGGGAGGTCTAACGTTGCCATTAGTGCTTCAGCATCCGCAGTATGCACTTTTTCCACCAATTCTGTGATTCCCTCAACCGTTAAACAATCTGTTTTCTTTTCAATCTCTTGAGCTATTTCCAGAAATTTCTGATGGTCGATAAGCCCCGAAAGTACATACAGTTTGTTCATGCCCATGCACTTCAAGTTTGGAAATTCCAGCGTGGGGCTGAGCAGGGACAGTTTGTCAAACAGGCGTTTGATCGCCAAGTACTGTGATAACTCGCTTTCGCTGATTTGAGCTTCCTTCGCTACTCTTGAAACTGAACCCTTCTCTCCTGTTTCTTTTCTTATCGTATTCACGTACGCATCATAGAAGACAGCATTTTCATAGGCATTCTTCTGGGTTCTCTTTGATGTCGCTTCACTGATCCTGAAAACGTCAGTATCAGTCGCCTTTTCACGCACGTCACAGCAAACCTCCTGTTCCGGGTCGAGTGCTTCCAATCTTCCGCGACCATCTACTAGTTCAAACTTCCCTGGAAGAGTGGGATGAGGTCTCACGATTGGAAATTGCTGAATTCCAACCGTTTTGACCGATTCTATAAGTTGACGTTCATGCATTCTGGAGGGTAGAAGGGAAGAAGGGAGAATGTCTCTAGCCCTAGCAATCACGAACGCATTGTCTTTGAAAAAAACCCTATCATCTTTAGAATGGGCACCAATTTTCTTTTCGATACTCATCCACATCAACAAAAGCGCGTACGTATCCAATCCTACTTATAGTTTGTTTTTTATACAAAAATATCGCTTGAAGAGTTTGATACAAACTTTTATATTTATTGAATCAGATATTGTTGAATAAAAATATCAATTCTATCGGTGATTGTTATACAAAAGTATTTTTCGAATCACCAATGTAATGTTGAACGTCAAATCTTTCAGTTTTATGGTGTTGGCTGGGTTCTGTGAGTCTATTCGCATCAGAGAACGCGGTGGAAGCGCGCGCGTCTTAGCCCCACAAGCAGTTACAATCAAAACCCTCATTTTCCGACACCTTCGCACGCCTTTCAATAGTCCTTCTTCAGGATGAACTTATCTTCGGGAAGTTCTTTCATCAGATCCCATCCGTCATTCATAAATCTGACCAGCGTTTGAGCGCCTTGGACTATTCTGACTTGTCTCTTGCTATCGCTCAATCGTCCTTGATTCTTCTGAATATTCCGCTCTTCGTAGGAGTCAACGTTCAGCTTCTTTATGTGTTCGAGAGCGTCATCAACACGCTCGTACTTGGCAAGCGCTTCTTCAACTTTCTTGATCTTGTCCTCCGAAAACCCGAAAACTTTGACCATGTCCAAAACCTGTTTCCTTCTCAGCTCTTCGACCGAAGCTACTTGAGCTGGGAGACGGGCCCAGTTCAGCCGCAGGTATCGCTGGGCCAACGTCTCGACGTTTGCATTGTGGTACGGCTCTTTCGCGCTTGGCAATCTGTGTCCCATTAGGTATTCTTTGTCGTCTTCAGCCATCTGACCTCCGTCAGCATATCCCGCGTCCAGAACGGATCTGAAGCTCTTACGGAGGCCGTGAAAACGTACGTATCGCCAGTCTTTGATTCTTGCTCTTCTTGCAGCTCTCTTTATCATTCGTTGCAGACTGTCTTCCGACAAATGGTTTTTCCGGCTCTTTCCATGATTAAAGCTCTCGTATGGTAGGAACAGTGGTTCGTAATCCTCTATCTTTCCCAGCTTCTTCGTTCTCCATTCCACATATTCCGTCAATGCTTCCGAAGCTTCTTTTCCTAGGAAGGTGTAGTATTGAGCGTCCTCCTTGCAAGCTTGAGGAATTTTCTCCCTCATTCTTAGGTTGACGTGAACAGTGACTGGAACCTGTGCGGCTTGCAACTGCTCTTTGACGTCTCCATAACAAAGGGCTCTGAGGGTCGCGTTGCGGAGACCACTCTGGAATGCACACAGGATGATCGCTCTCCCTCTCGCATCGGAATGGTCTGCCATCTTGTAGACCTCCTCTTTTGTCGGAACGTATTCAAGTCTTCTGTTCTTGCGCCAATTGTAGTCGTCAAGCTCCAGTTTATCGATACCATTGTGTTTGAAGAAGCTTCTCAAAGAGCCCAGAGCCAGATGAGCTGTCCTGGCTTTTCCTGCCTCGTTGTACTTGTCGCAGAAAGCTTGGACTTTTTCAGAGACGACTCTGCCAGTCAGCGAAACCAGTCCGTCAGGTGTCAAGCCTCCGCTGATCTTTGCAATCAAGCTCTCCCTTCGTATCGGAGGAGTAAGCCTATTCCCGAGTTCAGCGTCCTCATCCGCCGCCAAGTTCAAAAAACGCAGAAGACCGGATAACCACTTCAGATAAGAAAGTTTGGTAGACATCCTGTCACCCCGGCGCCTAATAGCCGCAATCCACCTGTTCACACTCGGATACTCACTACGATTCCAGTCATCATCCAATCGCAGTACCCGCTCAAAAAGAAGCCCACCCGCACTCATACTGCATCAATAACTAAGCCGCGCATGAAGTATTTAAGTGCTACCCCGTCGCACAACGACGGGGAGGTCCTGGCTACCCCACCCCGCTGCTGTCTCTAAAGCTGAGCGTATGCTGGCTTAAATGTTTTTGGTCATGTAACAACTCGTATATAGAGTATTGACTGCAAATTTCGAAGGACTTACGGAAACATTTTAGACTTGCAAGCGTTACCTATTGAGTCTGTGGCGGAGAAGTTGAACAAACCTTACCTTCGAGAACTTTCAACCCCTGATCTTAAGAATCCCATATTTGTTCAGGGTCTTCCAGGCTTTGGAAACGTTGGCAAAATCGCCGCCTATCTTTTGATGAAGTTCTGCGGAGCCAAACTGTTCGCCGAGCTGTATGCACCTTCTTTTCCAGATTACGTTTCAGTTAATGGGAAAGGCATCTGCCATCTGCCTCGGTACGAGTTCTATTCTGCGCCCACAGAGAAGAACAATTTTATCATAATGACCGGCGATACTCAACCATCGTTTGATGACGTCGTGGCTCACTATACGCTTTGCAGTGAGATCTTGGATTTTGTACAAAAAAGAGGTTGCAACTTTCTTGTCACTATTGGCGGGGCTCCAGTCAAGGAAGAGAAAGCTCAGGTGTATGTGGCCGCAACTTCACCTCGTCTGGCTTTGGAGTTCATGGAAAAAGGCGCTGTCATTTACAGCAAGGGAAGAGTCGTCGGCGCCACTGGGTTGACCTTGGGTCTTGCGAAGGAACGGAGTTTAGACGGCGTGTGCCTGCTGGGAGCAACGACGGGGTTCAAAGCTGACCGTGGAGCTGGCTTTGC
>DATEYW010000026.1:0-8503 GCA_035256045.1 Bathyarchaeia archaeon
GTTGGCAAAGCCAATTCTCCGGCTCTGTTGCTGTTTTCATCAGTCCTCAGATAGTCGGTCAATTCCTGTTTCAGCTGGGCGTTTCTACATTCAATCGTCTTGAAATCGACTCTGGATCTTGAGACGCTGAGGTATACAGGCGTGTCGGAACTGTCTTCAGGCTTAGTCAAACAACCGTATTTGTCGCCTATCCAGTCGCCTAACTCATCTACCACTATCTGCCCATTTATTTCGAACGGTGCAGTGAAAAGTTCGCCTTCGGGCAGGTTGCCCCATTCACCTTTTTGATGATATATTCCATCGCGTTTGAGCCATTTCCAATCGCGGTTCAGCTCTATTCTCAGTTTAGTGCCTGAAGGGTTTTCAACTTCCACGGTCTTGGCGTTTTTGACCGTTTCGTAGAGTTTCTGAGTGAATTCGGAGATACTTCTGTAGTCGGAACACATTCCCTCTTCCATGCAACGAACCGTGACGCTCGGCAGATGTGCGTGTCTTGCGTATTTGAGGGCGGTTGCCATGAATGGCCCTCTTATAGCGTGAAGTTCTCCTTTCATGCTCTGTGCTGCCCAAAATGTGACGTCTGCCTTTGGTATGCTGATCTCAATCTTCTTTGGGAGACTTGTCAGGGGTCTCGTCCCGTAATCTTCAAGAACGTGCATTTCAACAGATTGCGTGACTTCTTCCGCCGCGGATTTCAGTGCGTTGCCGACGGGATAGGTGCCTTTGTCAGTGACTATTAGAACGTGTTCTTCAGGTTTGACGCCCATACAGACTTCAACTGCGTTCTTCGCTCCCAAAGACAATGTTCCCATGCGCTCACCTTTGTAGACGACAGAAAAGTTGAGGACGACACGTTTAAGGATTGTCGTAGGATCTCACCTCTCTGATATTCTCTGCAGCTGACATTGTTGATACGCAGGCCAAGTCTTAGGCGTTTAGGATTCTGTGTAAGTAGAGAAGCCAGAAAGCGATTCCATGACGGTAAACAGGTTAATTGCAGCTTTTCCGGTCAAAGATGGTTTGATTTCTGCCTATACGCGTACACGATAGCACTTTCTCGCCCAAGACCAACACTGAATAATCTGCCAAGACAAGAAAAGGAGAGTGAGGTGAATAGCGGCGTATGCTCACTTTTTACCTGGTTTTCTTCCGAATTTGTTTCAGTCGGTCTTTTGCTTTGGGTGCGTTCTCATGAAACTTGCCCAATTTCCCACATGCATATTCGATGCAGTATGCACAGTTTTGGACTTTCTTCTCAGTGCCGCAGTTTCTTATCTCGCAGATACTGCAGTAGTTGATGTGGGGGCCATCAAGGACCACGCAACCGGCACAGTTTATGTCTTCCGGCTTTATCTGATGTCCGAATTGTTTTGACCATTCTTCAGCAATCTCTTTCTTCATTTTGGCATCGTTTTTTTGCGTGGCGATGAGGGCTTTGCATTCGCTGCAGTCTATTCCGCAAAAAGCGACCATGCTACTCATACAATGATCCTCACGTTAAGAATGCAGTTTGATCCTATATGAGTTCGACGCTCCAGCCTTGAGTATCTAAAAAGTTGAAATCAAACAAAGAGAAAACGTTCCAATACAGATACCAATCCATCTTAACAACAGCGCTGGAATATGATTGTCTGGTGTCTTGTCGAGCGAGTTGCTCAGTTCTACGAAATAGTCATTTCAACAACGTGAATAGTCGCATCCTCGAGATTGCCACGGCTCATCAGAATCTTGCACAGTAGATCGTCCAGCGCATTGACTATCTTTATCGAAGGGATCAATCTGAAAATCATTATTGGAAGGGCTCCGCCGATTCTTATGCTTAGAGAACCCTGGGAGCCCAGAACTCTCTTCACGTCAGCTACTCGAATCTCAGACACGTGTCCTACGTCCTGCAGAAGACGGTTGAACAGCATCTTGACAATTCCCAATCGGTATAGATACGAGTGCCCTGGAAAGGATATTACTAAAAACCGTTTTGTGATTCTGTCGAGTTCTCCGAGAGAAATGTGATAATCGTAGACGTGCTCGAGCACCTCAGAACAGAGAGTCAGATCCGAAGCGTCGTCCACAAAAGGAAGAGTATCGACATCGCACACTATGTAATCGGTGTTCGATGAGTTAAAATTCGATTTAGCCTTCTTAACATAGGCCCGCGCTATGTCTGCACCTACGCAAAAAACCTCTCGACGATGAGACGCCACATATTTTACGTAGAAGCCTTCCGCACAACCTACGTCGACAAATGTCTCAACTCGGCTCTCTCGAAATATGCTTGAGAAGAATGACAATATGTATGCGAGTCTTTTTCTGTGCCACCATACTTCAGTTTTCTCTCCTTTTGCATACATCTTTTCCTGATGAGACAATTGCTCGGCTTCATTCTCATAGAATCTCTTCAATCGTTTCTTACTCAAATGCTCCATTGTGAACACCGTATTCTCGAGCATATGCTCGATGGGTCAACCAACTCCTCAAGACTTTTCACTACCTGAGTTTGGTGAGGAAACCAGAAATTCGAGGAGGTTTAGGTGAGCGATATTCTGGACGCCGTCTCTGTCGACGTTGATGATTTGAAGCTGAAGCTTCTCTGGAAGGACGCTGTGGAAAGTTCTGTTCCACAGTTCGGTTAAGTTGATTTCTTGAGTTCCTGTCGGTTGAATCCAACATTCTGTAAGTATGACGCCCGGATTCGTTGACAAACGCAATTGTTGCTTCCACTCGTTATCGGTTATCACTATCGCGAACGCATCTTTGTAACTAAAACCTCTTGTTGCATCCAGCTGTATGCGAAGCTTCACGGAACTACTATTTTCGAAAAGTTCAATGGGTTTAGAGATCGAAAACCAGTATGCATTGTTGCGTCCTTGCGAGTAGATATCAAGTCCTTCCTTGCTCTGTGTCAGTGCACCATTCCCGCTTCCGTTGTAACTGGCAAGCCATCCTGAAGAATTCAAAGTACTGCCCCTGAAATCCTCCCAGAATTGCACGTTGTCGATGCTTCGATTTGCAGACCACAATTTCACGGTGTCAACGTACGCGACGTTTTGAACGCCGTCAGTGTCAACGTTCGATATTTGGAGGTAGAGCGACTTAGGCAAAGATGAGTTGTAGACTTCGCTCCATCGTTCGGACAGATTGACAGTGAAGTTGCCGTTTGTCATTGGCAGAATCGTGCTTGATGTCAATTTCCTGCTAGGTAGTGTGTTGAAAAACAGTTTTGAGGTCCAGTTTGAATCTGCCACAATGATCAGCAGGTTGTCTGTCTTGTCAAACCCTTCCGTCAAGTTCACGTGGAATGATAGGAATATTGTGTCGTCTGTTGGTAGGTACACTCTTCTGAAAATGGAACACCAGAATTCGCTTCTTACTCTCTGTGCAGAAATCTTTAGGGAATAAGGCCAGCTGGCGTCATTGGTTTGGACTAGGTTCACGCTTCCCGAGCCCTCTAGAGAGGATGTTGATGAATTCCATCCATCTGCGTTGATGTCGCCTTGTTCGAAATCACTGACGAAGATATCATTGGGGTTCGGATGGTCTTTGACTTGGAATAGATACGCATTGCCAATGTTCCTCACAGTTCTGAAATTTGGGTTCCCCAGAAAGAGTTGAGGGTCCCATCGCGCATGACCGGGGGAAATAGTCGAACCAACAAAAACATGGGTAATATTGAGCCCTCTCAACAGGTCATATGTCTTGATTGACAAGTTATTGTTACTCAACATCTCAACAAGCTCAGTATACCTAAGCGAGTACCTGCTCGCCCCTGCGGAATAGATGACCTTGTAGCCAGCGACAATGGGAATGAACCCTCCCGAATCGTACGGACTCACCAGAATAGCAGAGTCGCTAGGCAACTGCCCTCTCATCCATAGCATCAGCTGATAGTCATCTTGGGTTGTTACGCAAAACATGTTGTATTGCCCGTTTGCATAGGCCAAGTCTGCTGTCACCAGAGAAGATACAAAAGGCGCGTAAATGACGCTGACGATCAAAAGCGAAAGCAACAAGGCGACGGTCGCTGGTTTCTTGATCTTCATAATGCTCGTCTTGGCAGATTCAGTCGAGGCTTTTGGATTTGTACCAGAGAAAGTCTGTGCAACTGAAGATCGGGCTATCTTTCGGATTTGTTGGATTATCAATACGTTGTAGGCCCCCAGTGCAATGAAAAGAGCAGAGATCGCCAAAATGGCCATTTCTGCGATCTGGACCGTTATCATTGCAAACTGCGTGAGTTGGGGGACGAGAAGCAGCATCTCATTTGTCGTCAGAAGTATCATTGGCAGTGCTATCGCAGGAACGACCAGAGAAAGCTTGAATATTTCTCTGACTTTTGAAAAACTTTCGTGCTTTCTTAGCAAGATCACTGCGCTAGTTCCGAAAAGCAGCAATTCAACTATTCCAAACAGGACGATGACGTGCGGGCTGATCCAATCTGAATAGAAAACCCATCCTGCCAGTCTTTGCAAAACAACAGACAGTGGGACACCTCCAACCCATTCTTCGCTTCGGATGACGACATCACTTGGAAGTCCAATATTGTTACCTGGGTACGGGTGCCAAGCGACGAATCTGTAAATCGAGACACTGATCGGCACGAGGCTGACGAGGCAGAAGAGCACCACACCTCCGAGTTTGAGCAAAACGCTCTTCCGCTCCTTTATCAAAATGAAAAGCGTGTAAATGACTGTCATAACAAACAACAGTTCGAAGAAAACAAGATGGATGGCAGCAAGGTAGCCAAAGATTATGCTGATCATCACGAAAGTGGCCAAGTCTCGCCTATTTAGGAAGGGATTTTTCTGGAGTTTCCTCAATTTTGGGAGAAGCCCTAAGGCTATCAAATACAAAGCAAAACCTGCAACGAACGCGTTACTGCCCCACAGAAGCAGTCTCGGCCACCTGCTTATGCAGAAGAAAGTAAATGCAAGGCTCAGATCCAACGGACTGTTTGGTGAAAAAGATCTTCCCAGAAAATACGCTCCGAGAACCGCTAACGCCATAAACAACGGTGTTATCTTCAACGAGATTTCAGCCGCGGAAAAGCCGAATAGATTGCACGCAAATGCCTCAATAGCAAAGAATCCTTGAGGATAGATAATTCCTTCTGTTCCAAATGGCTGCATTGTAACTGGTGCCTGTTGGTTTCTAATGATTAGTTGCGCGAAGAGTCCAAAAAGTGACGAATCGTAGACGTTGCCGAAAACGAAGTTCGTGGTAGGAACGATTTCGAGGAAAAGCAAGCTCAAAAACATGCCAAAGACGAACGTGATTTTCAGAGCTTGTTTTCTGTTCAAACGAAAATGCTCTTTGAGATCAGAAAAAAAACCAGCGAATTTTCTGGCGTATATGATTAATGAAGACAAGGTGCAAGCTACCAGTATTCCAAGCGAGATCTGGAAACTAAAAAGTTGGAGAGGAGTCATGGCAATCGCGTAGAAGACGAGTCCGCCCAAATAGAAGTCAACTACGAATGTTTGAACAGTGTCCATTTCTCGGAAAAGCGTCGTGTACCTCGAAAGCAGAATTCTGAAGGGTTCGCCAACCAAGAACAACGACAGAGCAACAGCTACGAGCCTGATGAAAATTGACAAGGTTTCGAGCATCATCTGAATTCTTACCAACTAATTGCAGAGACGAGTTTTATAGATGTTTAGAATTCTCTCAACGACTATGTCCCATGTGTACTTGAGATCGACAGCAATCATACCGTTCCTTCCACATTTCCCCGCGTAATCTTGATTATCAACAAACTTCATTATTGCATTGGACAACAGAACTGGGTCAGGGTTTTCCACAACAATGCCGGCTCCTGCATCACGCACAGCCTCGGCGCCTCCAGCAAATGCTGTAGTCAACACTGGACAGCCGCGGGACATGGCTTCGAGCAGAACTATTCCGAAACCTTCCGAATAAGATCGCGAGGGGAGTACAAAAAGATCGCTTCTTGAGTAGGCTGTCAACAACAGTTCGTCAGACACCCAACCAGTAAACAGCACATTCTGACCAATTCCAAGATCCTTGGCAAGTGTCTCATAGTAAGCCCTTCGGTCACCGTCACCAACGACTATCAATAGAACGTCTGGGCGCGCCTTGACAACCAACTTAAGGGCTGCCAGGAGGTTCTCAAGACCTTTGTATGCATGATGTCTGTCCAAGGCTCCTGCAAAAAGCAGTTTAGCTTTCTGAACGCCTCCTACCTTGGAAATCAAGGCGCTGAATTCATCTTCCGACTCCGTTGAAATTGAAGAATCGATGAAACTTCTTTCGACGCCTACTGGAACTACACTCAATACTTCTTTTTTCAAACCCATCTGCTCAAGCAACCACATGTTTTGTCTTGTAGTAACGATTACGCGATCGCAGTGGTTCAAGGTGAAATTCGGATAGACAACGTTATACATACTGAGCAGAAAACCGGGAGCTGAACTCTTAGTAATGCAACCATGAAAAGTCGCGACAACAGGTATCCTTAGTAACCTACCTGAACAGGTGCTAAAGTCTCCGTAAAGGGTTGGTGCCTGCATGTGTATGATATTAGGCCTCTCCCGTTTGATTGCGTCAAAAAGACGTGGAGTCAACGGGTTTGCCCCGATATTTACCCATGGATTTAGGTAAACCGTTTCGATCCCGTTTCGGACAGATCGCGCAGTCTGTAGTTTCGAATGTTTTGAAGTCAGGACGATGACTTCGGTCCCCGTTTTTGTCAATGATCGGGCCAGGCACGAGACGTATTTTTCAGCACCGCCGATCCTAGAAGGATAAACGTACGGACTGGTGATGCATATCTTCAAACTTTGGCGTCTCCCTAGGTCGTTTTGGTCTGAAAGACGTACTCGTCTCAGTCAGAGATTCATCCGCAGAACTATTTGTTCCTTGCTCTCGAAACCTTTCAGCTTATGACAATCCATATTCAAGCTGCACTGTTGTCGTAAGGAACGACTGCGTCATAGTAGCAGGCTTCATAGTCATGTGAATAACTCTTGCCTTCGAAAAAGCGGCCACTTACATAGCCGAACCTTCTTTCAGGAGAGAAAGACCAGTGGTTGGTGAACGATCCTGTAAGTGGGTCTGAGTAGACCCAATTGTATTTGGGCGATTCGGAAAAATCAGATTTGAACTCCGAAACAAACTTGCTATCCAGAAGATTTGTGCAGTTAGCCGAAATGATCTCGTTCTGAAGGTCCGTAAGGTCTTCAGCAATCACAGTATCTGGAAATATGGGATAGCTTAGGTCGATCATGTACAGAGCCAATCCATAGCGGTCCCATCCATTAAGGTAGGCATTCAACAGACTTCTGAAGTAGGAGCGCCATACCTCCATTTCTTGCACTCCATCTTGTGGATCTAGGTTGAACAAGTTAGAGTCGCGTATTAGACAGTTACCTATATCTCTTTGAAGGAATGGGAGAGCCACGAAATCCATTTTATCCTCGCCAACACCTGGAGTAAGAGTGTTGCGTTTTGAAGGATAGTAAGGCATATAGTAAGCCCCAGCCGACTTGAAACCGTCTGCGTACGATTCATGATTGACGAAAACTACTCCTCCTTTCACAGACGGATAGTTGACTGAAAGGTAGTCCAGAGTGTACGCATCGACATAATAGGACTCGACCATTGTGGGATAATGATCAAAAAGATCCTTGAAGGCACTCATCTGCATGTTTACCAGTTGAACACGCTCTTTCGGTGTTAAGACGTTGAAGAACACTGGACCGAAGGACAACTCTATTGCGTCGCCTTGACGTGCGAAGTTCTTCAAAACTGACACCGTCCAAGCGTCGAGTATGTTAGGTTGGACGTACCATGTGACTTTCAAATTCCTGGAGTGGCTCTGTTGTCCAAACCAAGAAATTGTGGCTTTATTCACTTTGCTGTGGATCAGGGCTTCAACGCATATGTATTTGGGAACCTCAATGCTTCCATCAGTTCGTGACGTTCCGCTGCTCGAGAATCTTGTAGAATTTGAAGCTAGGAATGCCAATGCCGCGGTGATCATCAACATAGCAGAGATTATTGAATATACTTTTCTCACTTCGAACCTTCTTCGCTTTTGTTCTTCTGCTCAGTGGCGATACTGAAGATATTGTTATGCAGCTTATGTCTTTTTTGCAATGTACTCTTAAGTTGCTTGAACACCGTTTGGAGAGCCCTAACGGCAAGAATGTTGGGAAGAATACTTCCATTTGTTTTCTGAAAAATGAGAAAAAGAAAAGAAGGGGAGTTGTTTGTCTATGGGTCTTTGTGGATTGTCGGGAATTTGTCGGTTACCCAGGTTTCGGGCCACCACGGAAATGGTGCTGGCGGTTGTAAGGCCTGCAATGGCGCGCTCGGCATCTGTCCCTCGAAGAATCCTTGGTAGTCAAATTCGCTTATTGTGCCAAGTGCTTCCTTGATTGTTACGAAGCAGTAGTCTGTCGGGTGCAGTGTGTAGTCAAACTCTAGTATGAGTGTCGTGACACCTGAAGGCATAGTATCCCATGCTAGTGCAAGTACGTCGCTGTGC
>DATEYW010000027.1:0-2893 GCA_035256045.1 Bathyarchaeia archaeon
CGTCAGTGACCGTGCGTAAGAAGACTTTCACACTTGAAAGATGATGCAATTCTAAGCTCCCATGCTTTAGTATAGGTGAGCGTTTCACGTCTACTTTGACTTGATGACTATGCGAAAACAAAAATCTGTCACCGTCGACGGCTCCGAAAGACTGTTCAAGGCGTATGTCGTGTGGCTTGTTCTTAACGGAAAAGCGGAGGAATCTCTACAAACGCTGGCAAACCATTACAAAGTCCACGTTCCTCGTTTGAAAGTCGGTCTTCCCAGTCGTCACAGGGCAAGGACACTTGGATGCTACGTGGGAAACGATGAAACAATATACCTTCTCAACGCCGAAGCAATTATGAATCCATTCATACTGCTGCATGAGTTTTACCATCATCTCCGCATGTCCATCGATAAGCAGCACAAGGGGACAGAAAAATATGCGGATAGATTCGCAAGGGAGTTCTTGGCGGCGTACTGTTCCTGTGGCGTGAAACCCTAAGGGCTCAAGATGAAAACACCTTCCCGACTGTCAAAACGGAACAAGACGGCATTTTGGAAAACGTTCTCAAACGTTGTAGCTCAGTTTAAATATTAGAGTTGTGATTAGACGTAGCGAGAGGATATTATCCATGGGTTCTAAGTCGCCCAATGGCGAATTCGCCGCAAGAGCGCTGGTCGAGAAAAGGAAGAGGTTCCGCTGGAGCGATAGGTACTACAAACGCCGCATGCTGAGGCTCGACGTCAAAGCTGATCCTCTCGAGGGAGCACCCATGGGTAGGGGAATCGTACTTGAAAAAGTCGGAGTGGAAAGCAAACAGCCTAACAGCGCCATTCGCAAGTGCGTGAGAACTCAACTCATAAAGAACGGACGATTAATCACTGCTTTCCTCCCAGGAGATGGTGCGCTAAACGTTGTTGACGAACACGATGAAGTGATCGTTGAAGGGATGGGAGGTTCTCGTGGGAGAAGCATGGGAGACATTCCAGGAGTGCGCTGGAAGGTTATCACGGTCAACGGCGTTTCTTTGAACGAACTAGTCTATGGACGCAAGCAGAAACCAGCTCGGTGAATGTTTTGAGTCAGAAGCAGGAAGAGAAACAAGCAAGAGAAATCAAACTTTTTGGAAAATGGAGTTTCAAAGACGTTCAGGTCAAAGATCCCGGACTCCAGAGGTACATTTCACTCAAACCAGTTGTGATCCCGCATAGCATGGGAAGACACGAACACAAACGCTTCCGCAAAGCAAGCGTCAACATTGTTGAACGTGTGGCAAACAACATCATGCGCCCCGGGAAGAACGCTGGCAAAAAAGCCAAAGTAACCAACATGGTCAGACATGCTCTCGAAATAGTGAATCTTCGAACAGGCAAGAATCCAATAGAGGTTTTAGTCAAAGCCGTTGAAAACTCGTCCCCCTGCGAGGATACGACGAGAATCAGCATGGGAGGAATAGTCTACCACCTTTCAGTCGATGTAGCGCCCCAAAGAAGAATTGACTTGGCGCTCAGACACCTCACTCAAGGAGCACGACAAGCTTCAGCAAACAACCCACGTTCGATCGACGAATGCTTGGCAGACGAGTTGATACTTGCAGGAAATCATGATGTGAAAAGTTTCGCAGTTGCAAAACGCAACGAAATCGAAAGAGTAGCTCAAGCATCACGATAGTAGCTTTCAATCCTCTATTTCAGATGTATTTCGACAACGTCGCCGTCTTCAAGATGGAACGTTGGCCCAACTCTTTGTGGGCTGAACACTAGGCGTTTGGACCATACCTTGGCAAAGTTGAAGTTTTCTTTGAAATCGCTATGAATCGCTTTTGCCAAATCGTAGATCGTCGCCCCCTTCTTAAGGATGAAAGGTTTCTTTGAATATTCTCTCTCATTCGGTTCTTTTGTGTAAATGCGTATTATCTCAAGAGTTCGGAATAATGTTTCACCAAGCTTGTTCAAGCCTTCTTTCGTGACTGCAGAAACCGCAATCACTGGAAGTTTGTCGCCAACATATGCTTTCAGCAGTCTAAAGTTACCTTCAGCACCTTCCAAGTCAATCTTGTTTGCGATTATGATTGTCGGCTTGAAAACCATGCTCTCAAAGACAGCTTCTTCTATGTCGCTCAATGTTGCTTCACCGTATATTTTCACAAAAGCGTCCGACACGTTGTATCCTCTCAGAAGCTTTTCAACTTCTTTGAAAGTGCAGTCAACCAGCCTTCCTAAGACAACGATTCGTAGACCGGCACCCATGTATTTTCTTTCAATGTCGACTTTTGATTTCTGTTTGCTTGTTGAGATGCGAGCTTTGTTCATCTCATCAGTTATACAGGTCAACTGTTTGATGGGCTCTTGGGACAAGTCAATAACGATGATGAGTCCGTCGGCGTTTCGCGCCATGCCCAGCGTCTGCAAGCCCCAGGCCCTTCCATCTGCGGCACCTGGCATGAGAGCTGGAGCTTCGATAATCTGGAATTGCAGGTCTTCATATTCCATTATTCCTGGGACAGGTTCTCTTGTCGTGTATGGGTTAGGTGAGACTTCGACTTTCGAGTTGGTGACTGATCTTAACAAACTGCTTTTTCCTGACTTTGTGAGGCTCATCAGCACAATTTGAGCTGCCCCTTCTTTTTCCAGAAAGACTTTTGGGCCGCTTTTCCCGGCTTTCTTCTTCTTTTTTTCTTCTATCTCTTTCCTGAGAGCGGACATCTGCTTCTTAACCTGCGCGCAAGTCTTTGCCGTCCCTTTGTGTTTAGGAACCAAACTCAGGAACTCTTCCATACGCTTGATTCGTTCTCTCGGGTTTCTTGTTGCTTCGACTTCCGCCCATTTCTTTCTTGCATCGTGAGGCAAATTTGCAGGCATAAGTTGAACGCGTCCAAATACTATTTCCAAAAGCCAAGTATTATAT